>JAHFCG010000082.1 GCA_023249615.1 candidate division FCPU426 bacterium
TCCAGGGTTTGGGTGCTTTTGGTTTGCTCCCCCAATTCCTTGATATGTTTAATTTTCTTTTTATCGTCCATGTGTCGGTAGGTCACGGGGATTTTCGCCTGGACGCGGGAATGAGCCCGCTTGTCGGAAAACATATTGGCTTGTGGCATTTCAGATCCCTTGGGAACTCCTATTAAGTCTCCGGATATTTTACCGGTCTTTAGGATTATTTGCAGGAAACTAATGGACACGGATTTCGGGCGGAAAAAATATCCACCTGACAAAATCAAACTCTCCTAAAAAAATCGGGAAACTGTTTTGGCCCGCGGGTTAGGTGGACCGGTCAAAAAGGGATCTCCATTTGTTTTTCACCAATCGCATCTTCCCAAAACCTGAAATTAGGATCGCGGAAAGGATATAAAACCCCAAAAGATTGCTCCAAAGGTTACGCAGGGAGAGGGGGAGCCCGTAACGAACCCCCAAAATCGAGAATTGCATGGAGAGGATGGCCAGAAGCCCGTAAAAAAGATAAACCGAAAGGTTCACGGTGAGGGGCGTGCTCCCAAGCCCCGGGGATTGGTCCAGGCCGTTTTCGATCATATTCCGGAAAATGATCATCATGTAAATAAGGATGACCGTTGAAAGAATTCCCAACCCCATGGAGGAGGCGATAAAGAAATCATAAAGACCATGGGCCAAAACCGCCGCGGCGAATGAGGCAAAAATATAAACGGAGCCGAGGGAACCCTTCCCGTGGCGGTAATAAAAAATTCCGTAAACCGCGAGGGTGGTCAGGCAGACATGCATCACGACGGCTGAAAGGGTTCGTCCCATAATAAGGCCCGCGGAACCACCGCTGAAATACCCCACGTTTTCCATACAGGCAAAACCCAACGCCGAAACGGCCGCGTAAATCAGGATATCCACCGGCTCGCTCCATTCCTTCAGCAAAAAAACGACGATTAATACGGGAAGAGCCTTGGAGGTTTCCTCGATTAGTCCTACCCCGAAAATGAAATAGCCGAGATCATGAAGGTCGTCCCCGGTACTGAAATAATTAAAAAAGGCCGATGCCAGATCGTAAAAGAAAGTGGACAAAAAGGCCGACAGGATTCCCATGGAGAATATCACCACCAAAAGGGAAATTTTCTCTTTCTCAAAAACATCGATGAAATATACATAAACCAAAAACATCAGGGCGATCACCAGGCTGGTCAGGAGGGTTTCGAAGGTTACAAAGTTGAATTCGGTTTTGCACAAACTGAGGAAATAATCCGGATAACGTTTCTCCTCCAATTGCAGGTAGCGCAGGTAATGGATTGGAAAAAAGGAACCCAAATTCGCGTCATGGCTCAGGGAATCCAGGTCCCGATACTTTCCGCCTTCCCAAAATAATTTTGAGAGGTTTAAAACCGCGGCCCGGATGTTGCCCTTGAGGGAAATTTCCTTTAGGAAATAATCCTTCGCCAAATCGGGTCTTTTGATGTCATAAAGGTAAATGTAGCCAAGGGTATTATTGAGATAGGCCATTTTCGGATCCGAAATTTTTCGAAGGAACCCCAGGGCCTTTTGGGGCTGATGGTCCCTCGCGTAAAAATATCCCAATCCGTAATTACCTATATCCCGGACCTTCAGGTCGGAGGATTTCGTGTAAAAAACGTATTGATCCACAATGGCCTTGTCATTGCGTGAATTGGCGCTCGACCTGTTCCGTTTGATTTTGGAGATGGAAAGGTGCGCGTCCAGATATCCCCGGTGGTTATCCAGATTCCTGAAATCCGCCTCGATAAGCTTTCGATATTGCGCCATCAGGGCCGGGTGGTCGCGGCAAACCCTTGCCCCCTCCAAAACGTTTCGATCGTCGTGGGTTACCAGCCTGCTTGCGGCGCCCGAGACCAGGACTACCAACCCGAAGATCAACAAGGAAAATAAATAATGTCTGGGATGAAAACGCCGGGAGTTTTGAGAATCGGAGGTTTCGGTTGTGAAAGGGGGATCACGGTCATCAATAATGGCCATAAAACCTTCCTTCAATTGCGGAAGTTAAATACGGATAATAGATTATCATTAAAAGCGGGAATATTTTTTGACAATAAAAGACCAAAAAAATCAACCGAACCTGTGTTTAACGGCGAAAACATTCCGCGGAATGATCATTGACCATGCCGGAGGCCTGCATATGGGCGTAAAGAATTGTGGGTCCCAGGAATTTGAAACCCCTCTTTTTCAAATCCTTCGCCCAGACCTCCGCCTGGGGAATCACGACGGGATAATCTCCCATCTTCCGGATCCGATGAACGATCGGCTTGTTTCCCACCCAGGACCACATGTATTTGGAGAAACTCCCAAATTCCTTTCGGGTTTCGATAAAAAGCCTGGCGTTCACGATGGCGGCCTTGATCTTGAGCCTATTCCGGATAATCCCGGCGTTCTTCATCAACCGGGCCTGATCCTTCGCCCCAAAACGTGCCACCTTTTTGAAGTCAAATCCGTGGAAAGCCTTACGGAAATTCTCACGTTTGTAAAGAATGGTTCGCCAGGATAAACCGGCCTGAAAGGCCTCCAGGATGAGGAATTCAAAGATTCGCCGGTCATCGCGAACCGGCCTCCCCCATTCTTTATCATGGTAAGAAGTCATCAGGCGGTCGTTTTCACTTACCCAGGGACATCGGTTTTTGGCCTTTTTCATAGGCAAAGGATAATGGAAAATTTTCCCTAAGGGACTAAAAATTTTTCAAGATTCCCAAAAAAGAAATTCCCGCGGACGGCGGATTTGAATTAATTCTCCCTGAGAAGGAAAAGGAAAAAAGGCCGAACCGGGGGGTCTTATACATTCTTAGCCTGCTGGTTGCAAAAATCAGGTTTCTTTCGTTAGAACCTTCAAAATAAAGTTGTTTTCATCCATGTTCGTCTTTCTCGGGGTTTTCAAACGGTAAACAGGGATAACCCTATGCCCTTGGAATCGTCCTTTTAGGGTGCTATCAAGCGGACTCTTCCTTTCACAAAGAACTAAGGAGACCCTGGCCCCTACCTACTTTTTTTTAGGCACCATGCCAGGGACTGCCTTTATAATCGACCCGTTTAAAAGGACTTTTTATATTCAGAAAGGGGTATCACGATGAGCGATTCATTTCCAAACATCACCTTCCCGGGAGAAGCCGTCAACGCGAAGGATCACGTGGAAAAGGGAACCGGTTTTTATGTATTTCTTGGGGGCCTAATGGCCTTTTTCGGAGTCCTTGTCCTCATTGCGGTTTCTTATGGCGTTCTCCTGGTTGTTTTTCTTTTCTATCCCCTTTTTGCTTCTTATATCCACAAAAAAGCCCTTGCCTTGATCCACGGATCGGGAGTCCGGTTGAGTGAGACCCAATTTCCGCAGATTTATGAATCCTTTCAGTCGCTCAAGGAACGCCTGGGAATCACAAAAGACGTTTCCTTATATATCGTGGAAGCCAATGTCCTGAACGCGGCGGCGGTCCGTTACGGCAAGAGTAATGTCATTTTACTGACCGACGACATCATCCATGGATGTCTGGCCTCAAACAACCCCAAATCCCTCTCTTTCATTCTCGCCCATGAACTTGGCCATATCGCCCTTAACCACAATGGGATCATACGTTCCGCCATGGGAAAAGCCCTGAGGAAACTCAACCGTTATGACGAATATTCCTGCGATTCGGTCGCCTTAGCCCTGCTCAAGAATCAGGACGTCGTCTTTAACGGATTACTTCTCCTGACCATCGGTTGGGCTCTCCTGCCTTATGTGAACAAGGAAAAGCTCGTGGCCCAGGCTGAGGAAGTCTCCGCCAACAAATATTCCAAAAAAGCCGAGAGACCCCTCACCCATCCACTTTTACTCAACCGGATACACCGGGTAATGGGAAATTAAAACCCCAAAGGCCTCGGGGAAAAACATCCGCTGAAACTTTCACCGGATTTAGCCTTTAAGGGACCCGATTCCTTCCCGCCTTGTTGCCGGGAAAACCCTTCGCGTTGAAAAGAAAAATACTGGAGGCATTTTGGATGAGAAATTCAAAAAAACTTATGAGGCCTGGTTTGATTTTCGCGCTTTTATTCGGTTTCTTCCCCTCCTTGGGTCAAACCGCCGCCCTTCCCCAGGCTTCCTGGGACCACCTACCCCGCTGGAGGGGTTTTAACCTTCTCTCAAAATTCTCGAAAGACTGGAGCAACGGCCCCTTTATCGAGGAGGACTTCAAGATGATCTCGGAACTTGGCTTTAACTTCGTCCGTCTTCCCCTGGATTACCGTGTCTGGATCAAAAACCGGGATTGGAACCAGCTGGATGAAACCGTTTTAAAGGAAATCGACCAGGCCGTGAACTGGGGAAAAAAATACAACATCCACGTTTGTATCAATTTTCATCGGGCTCCAGGCTATTGCATCAATGCCCCTAAGGAAGCCAAAAACCTATGGACCGAGCCGGAGGCCCAAAAGGTTTGCGCCAAACATTGGGCCGCCTTCTCCAAAAGATATAAAGGCATCCCCAATACCAACCTGAGCTTCAATCTCTTTAATGAACCAAGCGGGGTGGATGACGCGACCTACGCAAAGGTGGCAGGGATTATGGTTTCGGCCATTCACAAGGAGGACCCCAACCGCCTTATCCTTGCGGATGGAAACAATGGTGGTAAAGACCCCGTTTCAGCCCTTCTCCCCTTGAAAATCGCCCAATCAGGGCGGGGCTACCAGCCCTTTTCACTTACCCACTACAAGGCTCCCTGGATGGATGGCTCCATGGGCTGGCCCGCTCCCCAATGGCCCTCGGCCCTCATCCCCGCCTATGTTTACGGCCCCGACAAGCCGGACCTCGTCGCCCCTTGGGCCCTGGAGGGAACCTTCGAGAAAAAATCAACTCTCCGCCTTCATATCGACACGGTATCCCGCCTTGCCCAATTGAAAATTTTTGCTGACGGTAAGGAGGTTTTGAATAAAAAATTGGCCCCCGGCCCGGGAACCGGCGAGTGGAAAACCCCGGTGTACAAGGACGAATGGAAAATCTACCAGAACGTCTACGACAAGGATTACACCGCCAGCATCCCTTCCCATACCAAGCGGATTGAACTAGCCATCAGCGAAGGCGATTGGTTAACCTTTTCAGAGGTGGAGATAAAACCCCTGGACGGGAGCAAGTCCATCCTTGTTCTTCCCACCAACCGCGATTGGGGCGTCAAACCAGGAACGGTTTATCTGGACAAGGACGGCGTTTTGGACTCCCTCAAAAACAGCGGGGGCACGGACAGGGCCTGGCTCAAGAAAAACAACATCGACCCCTGGAAGGCATTGGAAGTCCAGGGAGTTGGAATCATTGTTGGTGAGTGGGGCGCCTATAACAAAACCCCTCATCAGGTTGTTCTACGCTGGATGAAGGACAGTTTGGCCAATTGGAACGAGGCCGGCTGGGGCTGGGCGCTTTGGAATTTCCGGGGCGAATTTGGGGTTCTCGACAGCGGCCGTGAGGATGTCCAGTATGAGGATTTTGAGGGACATAAGCTGGACCGGGAAATGCTGAAGGTATTGCAAGAAAATTAGGGCTGTTAGGGAAAAGGCCCGAATTTTTCCACGCGGTTGTTTCCCCTGTCCGTCACGTACAAATTGCCCGAAAAATCCGCCGCGATAAAGGCGGGGCGCTTGAACATTCCGTCCCAGGAACCAAAAATGCCCCATTGGGCAAGGTAATTTCCCGAACCGTCAAAAACCTGCACCCGGTTATTTCCTGAATCCACCACGTAAACCGCCGTGACGGCTTCATTCACGGCGATGCCCTGGGGACTATAAAACTTTCCATTGCCGGAACCATAAGCGCCCCATTGGGTTAGGTAAGCCCCCGATCCGTCGAAGGCCTCGACCCTTTCCGCCGATGAATCCACAACATAAACCGTGGTCCCGGTGTTGTTCACGGCGATGCCCTGGGGGCTGTAAAACTGCCCATTTCCACCCCCAATGGTTCCCCATTGGCTTAAATAATTTCCGACCCCGTCAAAGGCCTCAATTCGGCCGTTGAGGCTGTCCGCAACATAAACCGTAGTTCCGGACGAATTTACCGCGATCCCGCTGGGGTATGTAAATTGTCCATTGCCGTTACCCATGCTTCCCCATTGGCCGAGGTAGACCCCGGTTCCGCTGAAAGCCTGAACCCGGTGGTTGCCCTGATCCGTCACATAAACCGTGGACCCGGCGTTATTCACAGCGATACCCATGACGTTATACCCAAACAAACCATTTCCGGTCCCATAACCTCCCCACTGGTTGAGAAAGAGCCCGGAATTGTCAAACGCCTGAATTTTGTTGTTGGAGCCATCCACCACGTAAACCGTTGTTCCCGATGAGTTCACGGCGATCCCTTCAGGATTTTCAAACTGTCCATTACCGGTTCCGATGGTTCCCCATTGGGATAAATAGTTTGCCGGGGTCGTGGGGGGAAGGGAAAATGGACCGGCCGGCGAGGTGTTTTTGACGCAGGAAAGCGCGCCAAGGGTTATCCCCAGGGTTCCTGCCGCCAGTATTCTTAAAATGGGTTTCATTTTTTATTCCCCCGAAAAAATCAAACGGTTTTCCTAAAGGCCGAGTCTTACACCGGCTAAAATCGGGAAGTCCTGCCCCGTAACGCCGTCAGCCAGGATGAAATTATATTTTCCTTCCACAAAAACCGCGTTGCGTCCCTCCAGCTGGAATTCCACGCCGGCTCCCGCCACCAGGTCCAAATTCGCCACGGAAACACTTCCGAGCTGGGATGTGGAATATTCCAATTCAACCCCCGCACCCGCCAGGAGGTAGGGACGAATAAACCCCTCCCCCGCCAGATACCGAAGGGTTGGGAGAGCCAAAACCTCATTGTTGGAAATGACGCCAAGGTAACTGGTTCCGGAATAATAAAAATCCTGAATATCCAGCTGAACCGCAAAGCCGCCGCTGAATTCATAACCAAGACTGAACACATCTCCCCTTCCCAAGACATAAGCGGTCTGCCAATTCTGAGCGGGGAAATCAATACCCCCGCCCATCAGTATGAACGCGTTTTCAGCGGGGCTGCCCGAAGGTAGCCCCCCCGTTTCAGTGGAGGCATTGGAGGGCGAGGAATAAAGTTTCAATCCGCCAAGGAAGGTGGAGTAATATTCGCTGGAGTTATAATTTCCGGCCAAACTTTCCCTTATATCGGTCCTCCGGGTCTCAAAAAACAAATTAAAACCCTTTGGCAACCCGGCCTCCAGTCCAATTCCCAGTTGAACGCCGTAACCGGGGGAAGGAACGGAGGAACTGTTGTGCAGATCCATTCCGATGCCAAAATTAAGGTACGGCCTCAAATACCGCGACAGGGGAACCGTGTATTGGACATTTGCCAGGAACGTCCAATCAAAGGGATAAGCGTCCATGCTGGCGAAAAAGGAAAAATGGTCCTGGAATTCAAGGCCGGCCGCCACGGAGGTCACGAAACCCGTGGAATAAGGGCCGTATAAGTAATAATAACCGTCAGGGCTGAGAAAACCCCCTCCGGTCTTGATAAAGAAGTCCTTCAATGGAACGGGAGAGGGGTTGGAAGATGAGGGGATGACCGTGGAAATTTCCTTCGGGGAAACCAATTCTCCCGCCTCAAATTTAAGGCCGAATTGGACAGGAAGAAAGTTATAGGCCCCCGTGTATCCCGTGGCATCGGGGAAATCCACGTGCTCCTTGGCCTCCACAAAAAACTGAACGTCCCTTTCCAATTCCAATTCCGAGCCGAACCCTCCTTGAAGGGCAAAAAAGTTTTGGTAGGAATAGCCCTGGAAACCGAAAAAATCCATTCCCAATCCCGCGATAAAATAGGGCTTCAGGGGGCCGGAGGAACCCAGCCGGTATTGGCAATTGGCCATAAAGGACCAGATTCGGTTGACCGGCTGGCTGCTGGAATTCCTAAAGGGGATGTAAAGTTCCCCGCTGACAAAAGGGGAAAGGCCGTCGGGAAAATCCAGTCCCGCGCCCAGCAACCCGTTAAACGAGGCGCTCAAAAGATTGGTGGAATATTTATTCGGCGTGTTGGTGGGTATGGAAAACCCGCCGCCCGCCTTGACGGACAAATTCGCCGCGCCAGCGGGGGTCAAAGGGGAAAGAAAAAGAAGGGTTAATAAAATTCGCCTCATAGGGTCTCCAATATACCAGCAAAAATAAAAAGGACGTCAAGGGTTTCTGAACCGGCTTTAACCTAAAATCTTAGATTCCCACGCCTCTCCACCAAGACACCCTGCAAAATAAAATCTTTTTTCGGATGACCCGATTCGCTCAAGGCCTTAAAGGTTTCCTTGGAAACAACGAGTCCAATCCCGTGCTTCCGCCACTTGTGCAGTTTGGTTTCTGCCTTTAAAAGCTCATTCAAAAGTTCAATCGCCAATTTATTGGTGATGGTCATCCGTCCCCCCTGGATTGGTATCGCGGGATTATCCCAAAACCAAAACTGAATATAAATCCTTAAAAAACAAGGGAAAACCCCCGATTGCGGCCTCCCGCGATCCCGCTAATCCTATCCTTGGAACCTTTTGGGACGGGCCGTGTCTGATGAGATAGAAGGTTGTAGACAGCACAAAACTTAAGGAGAAATGTCATGGAAATCAGCAAAAAGATTATGGTTGGGTTACTCGCCTTGGCGGCTTCAAACGCCCAGGCCGCTGTCAAGGATTACACCGTCAAATATTCCCAGGCGGTCATGGAGGATAACCGTCTGATGCACGAAACCAAGCGTCAGCCCTACAACTTCCGCGTGGAAATCGTGGACGACTTCCAAGGGGTCAAGGGGGAGACATTTAAAAACGGGCGCCCTTTTGTTACGGCTTCCAAAGGGGAGAATTACTCCGTTCGGCTTTACAATCCCCTTCCGGTACGGGTGGCGGTGAACCTGACGGTGGACGGACTTAACTCCATCACGGGCAAACCCAGCGGCATTACCGACGGCAACAAGTGGGTGATTGAACCCTTTAGTTCAGTCACCATTCCGGGCTGGCAGGTAAGCGGGGGCGAAGCCCGCCGGTTCTTTTTTACCGACAAACCAAAATCCTACGCCAAATGGGAAGGAGATGTTATGGGAAAAGACCTGTCCGTCAACTGCGGAGTTATCGGCGCGGCCTACTTCTGGAACCAACAGGAATTGAACCAGTATTATGACGCCCACCCGATCTACCGTTACACCCAGCGGCCCTTGCCTTATTCCTCCGGGCAATATAACAAGTCCATGGATCGGAAATTGTCCAGCGCCGCCCCCAGCGCTCTGGGAGCGCCCGCCTACGACAGGAATGAAATAAACCGCGCGGAATCCCAGGAACAGGCCGGAACAGGCATGGGGGAAAGGGAATCCCATCCCACCATCAAAGTCGACTTCGACTACAACACGGGGATGTACTCGCCTTCCCAAGCCGTGGTGATCTATTACGACTTCGAGAAGGTTACGGTACCGAATCCCTTCCCGGCCCTGGGTTACGCGCCGGAAATGCCTTAAAAAGTAAATTCAGGGTTTGAAAACAGGACAGACATACCTTTTTCAAACCCTGAATCCCTATTTATCAACGTTTAAATTTTTTGGCTCCCCCTCAACCGCCGGAAAGCCATCCCTGGTTTCAATATGCTGGATATTTCCTCCCAGGTAAGCGACCCGAAGTAAAACGGTTGTGCTAAAGAGGGTGAGAAGCATCACGGCCGTAAAAACCCACTGGGAAACCTTCCGGTGTTTCAAAAAGGTAAAGAGCCCAAAGACGGAAAGAAGAGCGTTTAGGGCCAGAAACCAGATGGCCCAATCGGCGGCCTCGGCGTGTTCATGAATGGAACCCTTGATGACATTGGGAAAATTCCGGACAATCCCCCCCGCCTCCCCGCCCGACAGAAAAGCCGCGTAACCCAACAAACCCACCACAACCACCATGGATAAGCCGGTCAGTTTCAGGGTTTCGTTTTTCAACCGCCAGGCGGTGGCCAGCAGTGGAACCGCCAGAATGGTTCCCGCGATTGGAAAATGGATAAGCATTAAGTGAAGATGCGCGCCGTTCAAAGTAACCCTCCCCAATAATATTTTGAATAACGAATTTTAAAAAGTCGATTTACTTTCCTCTCATTCTATCCAAATTTTTTCGCACCGCGGACTTTATCAGTTTTTTAATAAGCCCAAGGGGAATTTTTTTATGCAGGGGAAACCGGATGGTCGCTCCCGAAGCGTCATATTTTCTCAGGTATTTTTTATGCCGCTGAACAATGGGGGTCGGAACATAAAGACCAAGGTGGGCTTTCCAATGGTTAAAGTAGGCCAAGCGGCCCTTGTAACTGTAAAAGGGCATTCCATAACTGATTTTTTCAAGCGCGTCCGGCGCGGCTGATCGGATCGCCTTACGAATCTCCCTGAGTTTCCCTCTCACCTGGGTAGGCGCCCCGGCGATGAAACTGTCCACATTTTTGGGGGTTTTTTTCAAGGATTGCATCTTCCGTGAGCGTAAATTTTCGAGGTCAAATCAAGGTGTTTTTGGGAGTATCAATAAACCAAAATCCAGGGAATATTGAAATACCCTCTTTTTAAAATCACCTTGGCCGGCCCCGCCGTAACGAAATGACGTTCGTAAGTTTCTCCATCCACCAAAACCTCTTCCTCCCTTTTCATGGACCCCCAGGGAGCAAGGGTCAAATAATAGGAAAGGCCGTACTTCCCCGAAAAGACCCGCTTTTTCAGGATTTGGGTTTCGATAACCTCCGGAGGGGATTTATCCAAAATTCCATTCAGGACAACTGTGGTTCCGTATCCATAAAATCCGCAAATAAAAATGGCCAGCGCGAGCGAGGCTGATTTTTTTCGTATGTCCTCCAGTAAAAAAAATAATAACGCCATAGAAACAAGAAAAATGGAAAAAAAAGGTATCCAAAAGGGAATCCAACTTAAAACATTCCATTCCCCAAAAGCCTTTAGGTCAAGGGCCAGGGTCGGAAACAATAAAACAGGAGCCAGCATGATGTAGGGGCTGTTTCCCCTGGTGTTTAAACGAACAGCTCCATTAAAGAAGGGCAAAACACCCACTGAAATTAGGGGAAACAGGACCAGAAACCACATTACCAACTCGTGAGGGCGCGGAAAAGCGAAACTCCAGACGCATAACCCAACCGCCGCGAACCCGAGTTTCCAAACAAAACGACGGGCACGGCTTAAATTTTGTTTCCGCCCGGCAACGTCGATTCCTAATTTTTCGCTGCTCAGAGCCTCCTTGCTTTCCTCACTCCAGTCGTTCTCGTCCAAATTTTTGTAATTATTTTCAACCCAGGCAACGAATTCCTCTTCGGGCTCAAAAAGAAGAGGAATTTTAATTTTTTCATGATTATCCCTTGAAAGGAAAACGATAAAACGGCCTTCCCTCATCCGATAACCCCCGATTTCGGTTAGGTTCATTTCCCTGGTTTTAAAAACCCCGATATAACGTATTTTTTCAACATCGATTTCAATCTGGCTCTTGAAAAGGAGGACAAAGACGCAAAGGGATCCCAAAAAAGGGATTATTCCGATCAATGAGAAAGGGATGGCCCGTTCCTGATCATTTTGAAAATTTTCGACGAAGGGATAAACCATCAGGAAAATTCCGCCAAAAAAGTAAAAAATAAAATTAAAAATACCAATAATAATTTTGGTCGTTTTGGATACCCGGAAGATTTTGAAAAAGGGTTCTTTCACATTTTTCCATCGGTGGCGGGAAAATCTTCCCCTTGGATATAATCACCACGCCTTGAAAAATATTATAAGAGAGATTTTGATATTAGAAACTTTGGAATTAGGGTAGGAAGGGAAAGAAAAAACACAAAACTTTCCAAAAGATTAACTGGGCACCTCAAAAACACAGAAGGGCTTACCCGGTGTAAACGTGTGATTAAACACGACGGGAAACCGGAATTTTTCACCCCGACGACGGCCGATGACCAAAATCGGGTTAAACGCCCAATTACCGCCAGCAATCAAGTTTTTAGGATGAAACTCCTTTTCGTTGGTTTTTAAACGGCCCCTAAAAACTATTGTAAAATGTTAAAATTTCCATATGAACGAAATTTCAACCAAGGTCATTTTTACTCAGGCCCAAATCCAAGAAACAGTGGAAACATTGGCACGCCAAATTTCATTATGGTTGAAAGTTATCCCGGCTCATGGCCTTAATATCGTTTCCGTTTTGGAGGGAGCCAGGCCCTTTACCCGTGACCTGTCAACCGCCCTGGAAAAGAAGAACCCTGAGGTCGAGATCAAGATTCACGAGGTATGGGTCAAGGGAACGGACGGCACAACTCTACTCAGGGACCGGCAATTTCAATCCTCCTTTCCCACCTCCGAAATCCTTGGCCCTCATCCGCTTTTGATCGTGGATGACCTGGTTGATTCCGGCCTCACTTTGAAGCTTCTCAAAATGGAAATGGACCGAACCGCCGCTGGACCTGTCAAAACCGCGGCCCTTATCCGCAAATTTGAGGACCCTGTCTGCGCCCTC
>JAHFCG010000010.1:0-33997 GCA_023249615.1 candidate division FCPU426 bacterium
GGTTTTGACTTCAACCTACCTTGGGCCACGAAAAACAATTTATCTTGTTGAGGTTGGTAAACGTGTACTGGTCGTCGGGGTTGGAAAAGAGGAAATGAACTGTCTGGATGTCATTACCGATCCCGGCGAAATTGAGGCCCTTCATCAGGCCTCCCAACAGGGATTTCCAAAGATTTTCAACAGCATCGTTACAAAACGTGAAACGGTTGAACAGGAAAAGGAAGCCCAAAAAATCATTGAGGAAAGCAATCAATTGGTGGGTGATTATGTGGAAAAGCTTAAAAAGATAACCAAAACAAAAAAAAGTAATGATGGGGCGAGGGACCAGAACAAATGAAAAGAAACCATTTTTTCCCGACTTGCGCTTTCCTTTTCTTATTTTTTCTTTCTTTTCCCATTTCGATTTCTGCTGAAATCCCGTTTCCGGCCATAAAAATCGGGGTGGAACAGGCAAAATCTCCCCAGGATGTTGCCATGAGCATCCAAATTTTGCTTGTTCTGACTGTCCTTTCCCTTGCTCCCGCCATTCTGATCATGACGACCTCTTTTACGAGAGTGGTTATCGTCCTCGCTTTTTTACGACAGGGATTGGGTACCCAACAGGTTCCTCCCAACCAGGTCTTGATCGGCCTTTCTTTGTTCCTCACCTTTTTTATCATGCGGCCTACGTTTGAGAGGGTTGAAAAGGAGGCTTTGGTTCCCTACCTGGCCGGAAAGATGACGACCTCGGAGGCCTTAAAAAAAGCCGAGGACCCCATGCGTCAATTTATGTTTAAACAAACCCGTGAAAAGGATCTTGCTCTTTTCGTGGCCCTTTCAAAATCGAGCCGTCCCAAGACCCCTGCGGACATTTCAACATTTGTGTTGATCCCCGCCTTCGTAATTGGGGAATTAAAGAAGGCCTTTGAGATGGGTTTTATTATTTTTATTCCCTTTCTGATTATTGACATGGTAGTGGCATCAGTCCTCATGTCCATGGGCATGTTGATGTTGCCTCCCGTTCTAATTTCACTGCCTTTTAAAATCCTTCTTTTTATTATGGTGGATGGCTGGAATTTGATTGTTCGTTCGATCGCGTTAAGTTTTTAAACCCCAAGATAACCAAGAGGTCCACAAATGACGGTTGAATTTATAGCAGATTTGGCCAATCGGGCCCTTTGGATAACCCTGTTAATTTCTTCCCCTATTTTAGGTTTGGGGTTGGCTGTTGGTGTCGCGGTTTCCATTTTTCAGGCGGTTACCCAAATTCAGGAAATGACCCTCACTTTTATTCCGAAAATCATCGCTATTTTTTTCGCGATTCTTATTTTCGGCAAGTGGATGATGCTTATTCTTTTGAATTTCACCTCAAATCTTTGGGTTAACCTGCCGAATTACGCTAAATGAGGTTTTTATGCCAACCAATCCCTTTTTATTTGACCCAAAGGATGTTGTGGCTTTTGTTTTGGTTTTTATGCGGATGGCGGGTGTTTTTTTAACTGCCCCAGTTTTTGCCAGCCGAAACATACCCGTGATGGTGAAGGCATCATGGGTTTTATTAATCGCTTTTTTGATTTTTCCAGTTGTTGGCTTTAAGGTGGAAACCCTGCCTTCCTCAGGAATACCCCTTGCCATGGCCATTTTTAGGGAAATGTTGATTGGTTTCTCGATCGGCTTAGGGGCGACTTTGATTTTTACGGGCATTCAATTAGCGGGCCAAATTGTTGATATTCAAATGGGCTTAGGAATGGTCAACATCATTGATCCCATCACAAGCACCCAAATTTCCGTTATGGGACAATATTATTATTTAATCGCGACCTTAGTATTCATGGCCGTGGATGGCCACCACCTGCTCCTACGAGGCTTGGCTGACAGCTTTAATTTAATTCCACTTGGCCAGGGCCACTTTACCGCCGCCCTCGGGACAAAAATGATGGGTCTCTTTTCACAGATTTTTTTTATCGCTTTTAGGGTTGGGGCGCCCGTGATTGGGGCCCTTTTTATTACCAATATGGCCCTGGGGGTTGTCGCCCGGACAGTACCCCAAATGAATGTTTTCATTGTTGGGATGCCCCTGAACCTGGCGGTTGGTTTTTTAATTACCGCGATTTCGATGAGTTTTTTTGTTTATGTTCTAAAGGGTTTGTTTGATGGAATGTATCGAGACATGTTTACACTGGTTCAGGCGTTAAGATAGTTTTCTATTGAAAAACAAAAAATAAAAAAAATCAAACGGGATATTTATGGCTGATCCGGGAAAAACTGAAAAGGCGACGCCCAAACGGCGCGAAGAGGCCCGCGAAAGAGGTCAGGTCGCCAGGTCAATCGAACTGAATTCGGTTGTGATTCTTTTAACCGCCTTATTAACCATCCGATATGTTGGGCCCTATATGGTTGACTCCATGAATCAGGTGGCTGTTTTTTCTTACCAAAACATGAACACGACCTTGGGGATGGAAAGCGTTTATTCGTTCGGCCTTTTTTATATGTGGCAAATATTTAAAATTATCGCACCGGTGTTGGGGGCTATTTTATTTGTCGGCCTCCTGATTAATTATTTTCAAATTGGCGTTTTGTTTACCATGAAACCCTTGGTTCCAAAGTTCAGCAACCTAAACCCGCTTTCGGGTTTTCAAAAACTTTTCTCCAGGCGTTCGTTGATAGAATTTTTTAAATCTCTTTTCAAGTTGTTCTTAATCGGGTGGGTGGTTTACCAGGGGGTTAAATCCGCCTTGCCGGATTTGGTTCCCACCATGGATATGCAAGGGACGGAATCCTTAAAATTTATCGGTGGTCTTACCATTTCCATTTTGGACCGGGCCATCCTCGCCTTGTTTGTCCTGGCAATCCTAGATTTTTTTTATCAGCGGTGGGAATTCGAGGAAAGCCTGATGATGACCAAACAGGAAGTCCGGGACGAATATCGCCAATCGGAGGGCGATCCGATGATTAAAGCAAGGATTCGACAAATACAAAGGGAAATGGCTAGGCGTCGAATGTTTGAGGCCATTCCCAAGGCGGATGTGGTTATTACGAATCCGACCCATGTCGCGGTGGCCTTGGAATATAAAGAGGGTATGCAGGCTCCGATGGTTTTGGCAAAAGGGGAAAGGGTTGTGGCCGAAAAAATAAAAGAAATGGCGAGAAAAAACGGAATTCCAATCGTGGAAAATCCCCCTTTGGCAAGGGCCTTATTAAAACAATGTCCCGTAGGTGCCCCCATTTCACCTGACTTGTTTGAGGCCGTCGCAGAGGTTTTGGCCTTCGTATACCGAGCAAACAAAAAGGGGGCGGGAAAGCGGGCTGTGGCTAGTTATTGAATTCAAATAAAGCCTTTTTGAAAGAACCGCTGGAACTTAATTTTTTGAACTCATTAGGCCCTTGAAAATAAAGGAAAATCGGCATTTGTTGTTCTGAAATTAATGTTGGGGGACTACGGATTCCTCCTGTTACAATACTAATCCGCTCTGACAAGCCGAAACGAAAGGTTTTACCTAATGGCTGAAGCGACGACCATTAACACCCTACAAAAAAACAGCGACCTTTTCTTCGCTTTCGCGGTTGTGATGGCCATTATTATGGTTGTCATTCCCCTTCCTCCTTTTTTACTCGATGTGCTCATTTCACTTAATATTACGATGGCTTTGGTGGTTGTGTTAATAACCATGTATACCCTTGAACCCCTTCATTTTTCCATTTTTCCAACATTGCTTCTCATTACCACACTCTTTCGTCTGGCTTTGAGTATTTCAGCCACCAGGTTGATTCTTCTTCATGGGACGGATGGTTCCCAAGCCGCAGGGAGGGTTATTGAGTCCATTGGAACCGTTGTAGTTGGGGGAAGTTACTGGGTCGGTTTCGTGGTTTTCTTGATTCTTATCATCATCCAGTTCGTGGTCATAACCAGCGGCGCCCAGCGTGTCGCCGAGGTCGCCGCCCGTTTTACGTTGGACGCCATGCCTGGGAAACAGATGGCCATTGACGCTGACTTGAATTCGGGTCTTGTAACAGATGACCAGGCTCGAAAGCGACGAAAAGAAATTGAGAGGGAGGCTGATTTTTACGGTGCAATGGATGGAGCGAGTAAATTCGTTCGAGGGGACGCCATCGCTGCAATCGTAATTATTATCATCAACGTCCTTGGGGGTTTTGGGGTTGGTTTTTACAGCCAAAGCATGAGTTGGCAGGAAGTGCTCCAACGATACACCCTTCTTTCCATCGGGGATGGTTTGGCGACTCAAATTCCCGCATTGTTGCTTTCGATGGCAACGGGTATCGTCGTGACACGAGCAGCTTCCGACAGCAATTTGGGAACGGATTTGGTTCGTCAAATTACGGCCCAGCCAAAGGCACTTTGGATCGCTTCGGGGGTTTTATTCGCGTTGGGCCTTGTTCCGGGAATGCCATGGGCCTTTTTGTTTATTTCTATTTTGACAGGAATCTTTGCCTACTTTATTGACAAGTCAACCCAACGGGAAACAGAAGAGGTTGAAAAAGCAAAAACTTTATCGACCCCTGAAAAGAAGCGTGAGCCGGAAAATGTTTCCTCCTTGCTTCAGGTTGATCACCTCGAGGTTGAAATCGGCTACAGTCTTATTCCGTTAGTGGATGAGGCCCAAGGGGGAGATCTTTTAGAACGTATCACTGGGATTCGCAGACAAATGGCTACTGATCTTGGCCTTGTGGTTCCTCCCATTCGAATTAGGGATAATATGCAGCTTCAACCCTCGGAATATGTCATAAAAATTAAGGGTGTGGAGGTTTCCCGCTGGAAAATTATGCCGGGACATCTGTTGGCAATGGCAACGGGAACCGACATGCCTAAAATCCAGGGCATCGAGACAAAAGAACCAACGTTTAATTTGATCGCCTATTGGATTACGGATGAAGAAAAAACCAGTGCCGAACAGGCGGGATATTCCGTGGTGGACGCGTCAACGGTTATTGCCACCCACCTAACTGAAGTAATAAGAAATCAGGCTCATGAATTTTTGACAAGACAAAGTGTGGCAAAATTGTTGGAAGGAATCAAAAGGGAATCTCCTGCGGTGGTGGAGGAACTAGTACCTGGGCATTTAACCATGGGTGATCTTCAAAAAATCCTTCAAAATCTTTTGAAAGAGCATATTCCAATTCGGGATTTGGAAAGTATTTTGGAATCGATCGCTGATCATGTTCGGGAAACGAAGGACGTTCAGCTCCTGACGGAATACGCCAGGAAAGCCCTGTCCCGGTCCATTACAAAACTTCATCAATCGAATGATGGTAAAGTTTACGCCCTTACCCTTGATCCCCGATTTGAAAAAACCATTTTGGATTCAGTTCAGGCGGCGGAAAGCGGCAACGCCTCGGCTTTGGAACCGAGAATATTGCAAAAAATGTTTCGAAGCCTTTCGGCTGGCATTGAAAAAATGGCTGGAGTAAACCGTCAGCCTTTGGTCCTTTGTTCCCCGAATGTTCGGCCCTATTTTAAAAAATTGATTGAACGGTTTATTCCCCATTTAACGGTTCTTTCGTTCAGCGAACTTCTTCCTAGGACGGAAATTCAATCCGTGGGTGTCATCGAGGCCGGCGAATGAGAATAAAAAGATACGAAGCCCCTACCATTCAGGAAGCCCTGATGAAGGTGAAAAAGGATTTGGGCCCAGAAGCAGTCATCCTTTACACCAAAACTTTTCGCAAGGGGGGGATGCTAGGGTTGTTTGGCCGCCCGATGGCGGAAATCACCGCGGGTGTTGATTTGAACCTTTTGGACGATGTTTCCAAAAGAAAAGGGGCCACTGCTGTCGCGGCTCCCGTTTTGGAAAGAGGCGAATTTACGCTGAGGAAAAACATTTTGGCTGTCGCCTCCCCTCCGAATGTTCCGTCTTCTTTGGGATCCTATGATCCATCAAGAGCGAAGGTGAAGGCGCTTCAGCGCGAATTGAATGAAATGAAAACCTCGAGTGTCGCAAATGTTTTAAGGGATTTAAATCAGGTGGATACCGCCGCTCTTTTGTCTGAGGGATTTTCAAAAATAAAAAAGAAATTGATAAAGCAGGAGGTTGAGGATTTTTTAGTTCAAAAAATAATAAAGGGAATGATTTCTGAAAAAATAGATCCTGAAAAACCCCAAGAAGTAACACAATGGCTCAATCATTTTGTTTCAGGTGTCATGAAAATAGCCCCTCCCTCCCCTTCGGTAAATTTTCAAAAAGTCGTCGCTTTTGTGGGACCTACCGGAGTAGGGAAAACCACCACCCTCGCGAAACTTGCCGCGAGGTTCAGTCTGATTGAACGAAAAAAGGTTGCTATGGTGACAGCGGATACCTATCGAATCGCCGCCACCGAACAATTAAAAACCTATGGAAAAATTATGGGAATTCCTGTTGAGGTCGCGGATTCCTCGGACGAAATCACGAAAATTCTAACGAAATATAAAAATATGGATTTGGTCCTGTTGGATACCGCTGGAAGAAGCCCCTCGAGCGATGACCAGTTGGAAGAATTAAAACAATTTATCGCCCGGAGTCAGGCGGATGAAATTCACTTGGTTCTTTCCGCAACTACAAAATATTTTGACATGATTCGAATTATTGAAAGATTTGGGTCAGTGGTTCCCATCAACAGGATGATTTTTACCAAGCTTGACGAAACCCGCTTTTATGGGGCTTTTTTGAATTTGATGAACAATTTCCAGATCCCGTTGTCCTTTTACGCAACTGGGCAGAATGTTCCTGATGACCTGGAAGTTCCAGAAGCAAAATCTTTGGCTGAAAGAATTACCAAGGCTTTGTTGAGCTAGGGGGACAAGTGCAAGATCAAGCTGAGAGACTTCGGCAATTGGTTGGTAAATTAAATTCCTCACCAGTGAAAGAAAGGGCTGAGTCTTCTTTTTCAAATTGCCGGGTAATTACGATCACCAGCGGTAAGGGAGGCGTTGGAAAAACAAACCTTTCGGTTAATTTTGCCCTTTCGATGGCTTCCAGGGGTAAAAACGTTCTTTTATTTGATGCGGATTTAGGGTTGGCCAATGTTGATGTCATGTTGGGAATGATTCCAAAATATACCCTTTTAAATGTCTTGAACGGTCAAAAAACCCTTCAGGAAATCATTTTGGAGGGACCTGGGGGAATTCGTTTGGTCGCTTCGGGGTCGGGAGGGGTTCAGGAACTTGCGGATTTAAATGAAACCCAACGGGGAAGATTTTTGGAGGCCCTTTTAGATCTTCAAAAACAGTCGGATGTTATCTTAATCGATACCGGGGCTGGTTTGCATCCCAATGTTCTGGCTTTTGTATTGGCGGCTGAGGAGGTGGTAATTGTAACTACCCCCGAACCGACGGCACTTATGGACGCTTATGGAATGATAAAAATTCTTTACCGCGAAAAACAAAATCCCTTGATAACTGTTGTGGTGAACATGGCCTCCAACCAGGCTGAGGCGGATGAGGCCGGGAAAAAACTAGTAATTCTTTCCAAACGTTTTCTTGATTTGGAAATCAAATATTTAGGGTTTGTTCCAAGGGACCCTGCGATGATTCGGGCGGTTCGGGAACAAAAACCCGTTCTGATATCGGCTCCTTTGTGCCCTGCCGCGGTCAGTTTGGGCAATCTTTCGGACCAATTGCTTTCGGGAAAGGACCCGCGGGCGGAGGGCGACTTGATTAATTTTTTTAAAAAAGTTACTCAGATTTTTGGGGTCAAAAACAAAAGGTAATTATTGAAAATGGGTTAAGCGGTTTTTGGGTTGGAAGCGGGGTGCTGCGGTTTGTTCAGAATTGAAGTTGAAAAAGAAAAAATGTGGGGGAAAAAGATGGCGACACAAGGAAAAGATAGGTTGTTTTATGAAATAACAAGAGAGAAAGCTTATGGCAATTTTCAAATGTTGATGGTGGGAGGTTCCGCCGGTTCGGTTTTGGGTTTTTTAATCATTTCCTTGGTGGGCGCCTACGAGGGAATGGAAATGGATTCCCTGGTTCTCGCCTTTTTAATCGCCAGTTTCTTGGGATTCTTTTTTGGCCTTTTAATTATGTGGTTAATGATCACTTACCTTGAAAAGATGATACCTGTTTCCGCGTTGATAGCGGGAATGCCCGCTGCCAAAACCCCCGAAGAGGTTGCCCCGGCGATGGAAATGGAACCGGCCCCGGCTGTAATTGAAAACGAAGAGGCGAAGGGAAAGTCTGTTGATTTTGTTTTTCCAGAATTATCACCAGATAACCAATAGTAGGGGAAAATGCCCGACGGGAACCTTAATCCTTTATGGGCGCGCTTTTTAAAAAAAAAGAAGGATTTGGTAGCGCGCGAAAGTTTGGCGAAGGCTTATTTTTTTTTAGTTGAGGCGGAAACCAGGCGCTTATTGGCGCGGCTGCCCTTAAGGGCTTATTGGGAAAAAAAGGATGATTTGGGCTCAGCGGGAGTAATTGGTCTTTTACAGGCGCTGGATCATTTTACTCCGCCGGGGAATAAAACCAATGATCCGGGGCGCGCCTTCGAGGCTTATGCGCGATACCGAATCAGGGGACAAATGGTTGATGAGTTGAGAAGTTTGGATTTCGCACGGCGTAATCTAAGAAAACAAGCAAGATCCATCCAGGAAGCGGAGCGTAAACTCGAGGTTCGTTTGGGGCGATCTCCGCGAGAAGAAGAGACCGCAAAGGCCCTAGGGATATCGCTGGACGAACTTTATAACTGGATCGCCGAAATTAACATGCTCAACCTTTTGTCCCTTGACGCTGAAATAGGGGAGGCTGGGGTTGAAGGTGGTTCCTGGGCCGACGTTTTAGCCGATTCCAAGGCGGAGAATCCGCTTGATAAAGTTGAAAAACAGGAGAAAATTGAACAGGTTGCGGAGGCTTTAAAGGATTTAGGGGACTCGGAACAAAAGGTTCTCCACCTTTATTACGTTGAAACATTAACTTTTAAGGAAATTGGAAAGATTTTAAAAGTGAGTGAATCAAGGGTTTGCCAGATCCACCACATGGCTGTTTTTCGACTGCAGGAGTTGGTAGACGTAAGGAGGAAACATGGCAGGGTCTACGGACGTTAACGAACTTGTCTTTGTGGAAATAAACGACGATGAAATGTTGGCCAAGGTAACCGTGGTTCCACCCCAAAGTGAAACGGGCCGGTTTTCCACAATTGATGACGTTCGAAACGCCTTAAAACGACGAAATGTGGTCTATGGAATTGATGAGGCCCGTTTGGCCGAAATTTCCTCCAAGCTTTCCCAATTTTCCGCTTCAAAAAACATAAACGAGCCTGTGGAAATGGACATCGCTTTTGGCACCCCTGTAACCAATGGGGAGGACGCGCGGGTTGAATATCTTTATAAAAAATCAACCGAGGAAACCCCGGAAGTTCCTGTGGAAGAATCTGACGACGCCCGAATTGATTACAAAGCCGCCCATAAAATTGACAACATCACCAAGGGAACCCTTTTAGCGAGAAAAATTCCACCCACAAAAGGGATGCAGGGAATGACGGTTACCGGCAAGGCCATTCCGACGAAAGACGGCACTGATATTGAGGTGACCGCAAGCAAAGGTGTTGTCGTCTCTCCGGAAAACAAGGACGAATATATCGCGGATACTGACGGGCAGGTCATCGTTAAGGACAATAAAATTTCTGTTTTGGCCCTTTATGAAATTGCCGGTGACGTGAATCTTTCAACCGGAAATATCGATTTCATCGGAACAGTTGTTGTTCGTGGCGATGTAAAGGATGGTTTTAAGGTTTTTGCTGGCGAGGATCTAATTATCAACGGTGTAGTGGAGGGCGCGGAATTAAAGTGCAACGGCAAATTGACCATAGGTGGCGGCGTAAGCGGAAATGACAAAGCCAAGATTACCTGCCCGGGGGATGCGACGATTAAATACATTCGAAACGCGACCGTGGATGTTGGCGGGAGCTTGACCACGGCTCAGGCGATAATGCACAGCAAGGTTACGGTGGGAAACAAGGTAACGGTAGCCGGGGCAAAGGGTGTGATTGTGGGAGGACAAATCATTGCCGGCCGGGAGGTTATGGCTGCGTCGATGGGATCAAATTTCGCGACTCCTACGGAAGTGATTGTGGGGGAGGCGGTTGGGTTGAGGGATGAACTCCAAAGGATGGAAACCGAACTGAAAGCGTCACTGGAAAACTTGGACAAAACCAAAAAGGGTATTCAGTTTTTAAAGGATCTTTCGGTGAAAATGGGCGGGACGCTTCCCCCTGACAAAAAAGAACTTTTGACCAAATTAACCCGCGCGCAATTCAAGTTGATGGCGGACAGCAAATCCATGGCGGAAAAGAAACAAGATGTTGAAAAGAAAGAGGCGGAGGGGGCGGAGGACCGCCGAAGGCACGCGAAGGTGCTTTGCATGGGAATCATACATACCGGAGTAAAAATTATCATAAATAAAGCGACCCGGCAAATTTCTGAAGATTTAAAATATTGCACATTAACTGAATCTGACGGTGAAGTGAAGGTCGGGCCATTTAAAGGAAACTGAGTGGGTTGCCATGAGGGGAATTGACGGAAATTTTATCCATGCCCAGGGTGACGCGACCGCCAGAATGCAATTGGCGTATCAAACCGAACAAAACCGGCAACAAATTAAGGCTCAAATGGAGGTTGCGGAGTCTTTGAAGAAGCTTCGAGAACAAGTTGTGGAAACCGAAAAACTAGACTCCTCTGTGGTTTCTAAAATGGTAACGGATGACCAGGGGTCCGAAACCCAGACGCCTTTTGGCGAGGAGAAAAATGATGAAGGGTCGAAAAGAAAAGATCAAGAAAAGGAAATTGCGGAAGATTCCGGCGAGACGATAACAAAAACTCATATTGATATAAGGGCATAAATGAATTTTTTTTTAATCATTCAATTTCTTTTTGACGCGGTTTTGCTTTTTGGAGTTTTGTTTTTGTTCCATTATTCGGTTCACCGGTCGCAAAGCAAAAAGGAAGAATCTGAAATTTTAAAAAACGTTCAAGTCCAGGAAATCAAGGAAAATCTCCAGGAGCTTTTGCTCACATTAAAACAACTGGGAAAAGAGGTTTCGGATAACATCCAGGAACAAGTCGAGGAAGCCGAAGAAAAAACAGAACACTTTAAAAAAACAATTCAAAAGATAAACAAAGATTTAAGTGAAACCCTGGTTTTGGCCGAAGAGGTCGGGGCGGAAAAAAACCGGCTTGAAGAAAAAATAAGCATAATTAAAAAGGCGAGGAAGAAAACGAAAAACAAGGAGAGCCTGGCGGCGGGGAGCGAAATTGCCGATGGTTTTGGGAAGACGGAAAAAAAACCAAACAACTCTGGTTTTTCCGGTGTTGGAAGGACGGTTGGGTTTTCCTCGGATCTTGTCCGCGAGGTCTATAGGATGGCGGACACCCAATTAGGGGTAAATGAAATCATTCAAAAAACCCGTTTGAGCCGGGCTGAGATTCAATTGATTTTAAACTTGAGGGATAATCGATTTACGACTCCCAATTAGCTTTTCGTTTGTAGTTTAAGAGTTGATGGTTCGTGTTGTTTTAAAGGCGGGTTCGCATGGAGCAAGTTTTTCCGGTGGGGGTTGGGTTTTCATCTCTGCCGATTGATTCCAATTATTCGGGCAGAGTGACGAATTCGCAAACCGATTTTAAAGAAGGTGTTATTGAAAAGGTTTTTCAACCCGGAAACTTTATTGTGTCTCTGGGAAACGGGCTGAAGATAAAGGCGAAAGGATCGGGATCCCTAAAAAAGGGAAACAAGGTTCGAATTCAGCTTCCGGCGAAACAGTCACTTGGTATTGAGGAGTCGTCTAGCCAGAAAATTACCAAAACCCTCTCCCAAGACGGGCTTCAGATGTCCGCGATGATTCCCCTGGCGTTTGGCGGGAAAAGGGCCAAGGCTCGGTTGGAAGTGTTTGTGGAAAGGCAGATGGCGGGCGGGCGGGAGCAGGGAATTGCCGCTACCTATTTTGTATTTACGATTGAAACAGAGCGGAACGGGGAAATTCAATGGAGTATTCACCTGAAGGGGAAACAGGTTACCCTTCAGGTTTTCTCAAATCTTGGCGAGGGGGAAAAAGAAAGGTTAAAAGAATTGGTTTGTGAGGTTGAGGGCTCCTTGAAAAATCAGGGGTTTTCTTTAACTGCGCCGACCACTTTTTTGAGCCGGCCCTTTCAGGTCCCTTCAGGTTTTCGATTAAATGTGACGGGATGAAATTATGAGTCCCAGACCGGGGGGAAGAAAGGTTTCCCGCAAAACAGCCGTCGCGATTCAATATGACCGCACGACAATGCCCGCTCCACTGGTGGTCGCGAAGGGGAGGGGAAATGTCGCGGAAAAATTAATTACAATGGCGCGGGAAAACAGAATTCCCATAATTGAGGATAAGCTTTTGGTAGAAATGCTGGATAAATTGAATTTGAATCAGCAAATTCCCGGGGAATTATATCAAGTGGTCGCGGAGATACTGGTGGCAGTTTACAAGGCGGAAGCCGGGGCCAGGAAGAAAATTTGAAATTCAACCGCGGTAAAATTTAGCGAGAGAAGGGTGACCGAAACAGTGCGAAACCGAAATCATTTCTTCACGAATATCATTTTCCAAAAACGAAATTTGTTTTTGGGGGTTTTGGCCTTGGGGTTTGAAATATTTTTATTTTCCACGACCATTGCCTATTCACAACAATCTCCAATTTTCGGGCGTAAAGAAACCTTTGGAATTGGCCCCCGGGCAATGGGGATGGGAGGCGCTTTTACCGCGGTGGCGGATGATGCCTCGGCGGCTTATTGGAATGTGGCGGGTCTCGCCCAACTTTCCTCGTTTGAAATAGCCCTTTCGAGCGCTCCTGTTTATTTTAGGGACAATGTTAATGGAATACCTGCGTTTGGGTTTCCTTGGTTTGCGTCGCTTCAATTCATGATGCCCATCGCGAAAGATAACACTCTTGGCATTTCCATGTTCCGCCCCTTCCATCCGCAAAGAGACTTTTATGCGGGTAACCCTACCATGAATTCAACTCAAAGATCGGAAGGAAGCTACCTTCAAAACCCAAGTTTCCAGCAGGATGAATTGGTTTTGTCCTATGCGGCCCGGTTTTCCGCAGTTCGAAATTTTTCCGTAGGCGTTAATGTCAAGAGGTTGACGAATGATCCCTACTACATCCGTTACTTTGGAACCGACCCGATTGTGGCCCAACAATTGTCTAATCCCATCCGTGTGGTTGGATTTGGGGTTGATGTCGGCCTTCTGTACCGAATTCCCATAACGAAGTATTCGGAGGAATTCCGGGTTGGTTTGGTCCTTAAGGACCTGGTGACTACCGCCACTTATTCAAATGGTTTTATTTTGACTTATCCCGCTGGTTCGATTAATTTCCCTGACGGCCCGGGATTTGAGGCTCCCGTTCCCCCTGAGATAACTTTGGGGTTGGCTTATAAAAATAATTTTCTTTTCAAGGTCCGAAACATTACTTCTTTTGATTTTGACCAGGTTTCGGATCCCCGGTTTGGTGATTCCGAAAATAAAATGCTTCGGTTCGGCACGGAGTTCTGGCTTTTCAGGGATGTTTTAGGTGTTCGGACAGGGTATTCAACATTTTTAAGCAGGCCCGGCTTTATCCATTTGGGGTTAAGCGTAAGAGCCTTGAATGGGGATTTTGAAACCGATGTGGCCTATATCCAGCCCGTATCCCCTTCGGCAAGTGTGACGGCGGGTTCCGCCATTGGAAACTACAATACCGGCGGAATTAATTTTGAACCCTTTCATATCGGTATTTCTTATCGTTTTGGCGGTGGAGAAGAAATTCCACCCGCAAAGGTAAAGGCGTTTGTTCGGCCCGCAACATTTTCCCCTTCCCAGGGTGAAAAAGCGGTTTTTTTCCTGGATACCACGGAGGATGTTTCCATTAACCGTTGGAGTGTTCTGATCTACGACCAATCCAACCATTTAGTCAGGGGCATGAGAGGCAAGGGTTCACCTGCCACAAAACTCCTTTGGAGTGGGGAGAATGACCAATATGAACCGCTTCCCCCCGGAGTTTATACCTGGGCCTTCCAGGTTCAGGACCAATTGGACCATGTCGCTTCAACCCCCGTTCAAACGGTTGAAATTTTGGGTCCCCCTTCTCCTGAGGCGGCCAAGGATCCAAGCAAACTTCTTGCCATCAGACAACAACAGGCTGAATTATTAGCCCAAGAACGCCAACAATTAACCGCTTTGGCCCAGGAAAGTCTTAGAAAACTGATGGGAGTTGAGGCCACCCCAACCACGGCCAATGCTTCTTCTACGCCCGTTGAAGCCATTGGAAATACACTTACCCCCGAGGCGGGAACCGTACCGGCTTTGGGTTTTAATCACATTGGAAAAGACCAGGTTTTAAACGCACATTTTGACAAAAACACCAATGGAGAGCCCATAATTACCGTGAGTTACCGCTCAAATTTGACCTTTGTACCTTATCTTTACCAGGAAGCGGCGGAGGTTATTAAAACCAGCGTAAATTCAGTTGGAACTGGTTTAAAAGAGATATCAACTCGTGTATATTATGGCAAAAATGAGCTGACCCTTCAGACAACAACCCAGGCGGCTGCGAACTTCGCGTCTGGGAAAATTGACCAATTGAAGTTGTTGCAATTGTCTGACATCAAAATAAACGGTGTAAAGGTAGGACCTAATGGTTACTAGGTTTCTAGCGGCGGCTTTAATCGTTTTTTCCCTTTTTGTTACAAGGGGATACGCCGCTTTTGACAAAGGTGGAATTTCGGGTCTCGGCGCTCGACCCCTTGGTATGGGCGGGGCCTTTACCACGATTGCCGACACTGGCGACGCTATTTTTTACAATCCAGCGGGGTTAATTCAGGTACTCCGGCCCGAGGTTTCAGGGATGGGGGCGGTTCTCCTCAATGGAAAAGAGGATTTGTTTAATTTGGCCTATATTCAACCCTTTGGGGATCAGTTGGCCTGGGCCTTGGCGACACAACAATTGTTCTTTACCGATGGCTCCGAAAACGAAAGAATTTACTACGGAACTTTTGCTGCCCCGCTTGCCATTGATAAGTCTATTTCCTTCGGTTTAAACATAAAACTATTTACAGTTGATTCGGCCACTCAACCAGGCCAACAAGCAAGTGGGTTGGGTTTGGATATGGGCTTTCTTTACCACATCCCAATCCTCAATCCGCGTTATGGAAAACAATTAAATCTCGGTTTGTCGGCTGAGGATTTGGATACCAAAATTCGTTATCAAGCCGGTAATGAAGATCCCATTCCGTTAAGGGTTCGGGGTGGTTTCAGCTATGAATTTACCGATGATCTGGTAACTTCCTTCGAATTTTCGGATTTTAATGACCCCAATTTGGGATCCCACCATACCCTCCTATTGGCGGGAATTGAGGGGTGGTTCTTCGAGGATCAATTGGGTTTAAGAACGGGTTATGCCGGTTTCCAGACCCTGGATGGTCAATTTACCGCCGGGATTAGCTATCGTTCAAAAACCTGGGGAATTGACTACGCTTACATCGGACACGCTCAGTTTTTAGGTTCCTCCCACCGCATTTCGGCCAATTGGCGTTTTGGGGACTCTTTTTTGGGGAAGGTTAAAAGCTTTATTCCTGAAGGCGTAACCGCTTATGTCGAGGGCGACATCATTACCCTGCGTTGGAATAATTCGCCGTCGCTTTCCCTGGCGGGCTATAACGTTTATTTCAGCAAGACGACAGGAGCTGGTTATGTGAAAATCAACCAAAAGGCCATTAAAGCAAATTATTATTCACTTCGCGGTTTGGAAAAAAACACTAAATATTATTTCGTTGTCAGCTCGGTTACGAACACCATTCCCCCGGTCGAAAGCCAATATTCGAGGGAAATATTCGCCGGAACGACGGCCGCGCCTGGCGCTCCAGTAGTGGTTCAAAGCGATGTTCAAAATGAGGGTGTGGTTGATATCGCGAAACAAGTGGGGATGGCTGGTTTTCCTGATCCCGCCAAAAACAACCTAAAGGGTTATAATATTTATCTCTCAGAGGTTTCGGGGGGGCGATTTGACAAAATTAACGCCCAGCCTATTGGAAATGTTCCTACTTATTTAGTCCGGAAATTGAAAGTGGGGCAAAAATACTTCTTCACCTTTACTTCGGTGGGATTGGATGGGTCCGAAAGTACCCATTCGAAGGAATCAGGTGTAGTGGCCCTGCCCTACAGCGCAGTGATGCAGTCGACGGGGACAAATGTTAATCCCCCGGCGACGCCTAAATAAACAAGGAGAAACGTAATGCCCAGTGGTCTTTATATAGCCGCCTCGGGAATGGATTCAACCATTACCCGTGAAAACGTTATCTCTAATAATTTGGCCAACCTGAGCACGGTTGGTTTTAAGCAAAACCGGGCGGTGGATGTGGCTTTTCCCACTTACCTGATCGCCAGACTTCATGATCAAAAAATGAAAGTAATGGATGGAACGGCAGAGCTTCGCCCCAACATCGGCTTCATGGGTGGAGGGGTTGTTCCCCAGGAAGTGGCTACAGATTATTCCCAGGGTTCAAGGCTTGCAACTAATAATCCATTGGATTTTGCCTTGACGGGTCCCGGCTTTTTTTCTGTTTTGTCCCCGGAAGGTAAAACCTTTTTGACTCGTGCCGGAAGTTTCAGCCTTGACGGGAACGGCCGTTTGGTGACGGAGGACGGATTACCGGTTTTGGGCCATAACGGAGAGATTTATATTGACGGAACCAAGGTAACCGCTGATGAAGAGGGAAATCTTACGGTGGACGGCAAGGCTTTGGACCAGCTTTTGGTCGTAAGGGTCAGGGATGAAAACCAATTATTCAAGGTTGGGCATTCCCTTTTCGAGGCAACCCCTCAAAACAAGATCGATATGTCGCCGGATGATATTCAGGTCCAACAAGGTTTTCTGGAACAATCCAACGTGAACGCGATTCGGGAAATGGTCAATATGATCGAGGTGTCCCGTTCTTACGATCTAAACGCGAAAGTGGTTTCACTTTATGACCAGGTTTTGGGGGAGGCTTCTTCACAGATTGGGGCTTTGAGAGCTTAGGATTAAATTTTGGGCTGGACAGATAGTCCATCCCGGATGCTATAAACGGCCGGACTGCAATGCGGAGGCCGTTCTCACCGCCGAATGATTGAAGCGGTGAAAAAATCGGGAGTTCGGGTTGAATGAAACCCATAACTCGCGAATCTTGAGGAGGCTTTATGCAGTCTTTGTACACAGCAGCAACCGGCATGCAGGCTCAAAGTTTGAATATCGACACGATTTCAAACAATCTCGCAAACGTCAGCACGAATGGATTCAAAAAACAAAGGGTGGATTTTCAGGACCTTTTGTATCTCAATTTAAAACCCGCTGGAACCCCCACTTCTCCCGAAACTCGAGTGCCTGTCGGAATCCAAATCGGTGAGGGTGTAAAGCCGGTTGATACTAAACGTATTTTCACGCAGGGAAGCATTCGGAATACCAACAACCCTTTGGACCTTTTAATTGAGGGGGATGACACCTTTTTCAAGGTGGTCCGCCCTGATGGGGAAATTGTTTATACCCGTGATGGAAATTTTACGCGGGACGCCAATGGAAACATGGTTAATTCGGACGGATTTTTCATGGATCCCCCGGTTCAGATCCCCGTGGATGCCTCGCTCGTTCAAATCCCCTTGGATGGGCGAATCATGGTTCAGGTCAACGGATCCAACACTCCCGCCCAGGTGGGCCAATTGGAATTGGCAAGGTTTGTGAACCCGGCCGGGTTGGAAGCCTTGGGGCATAATAATTTTCGGGCTACGGTCGCCTCTGGAGATCCCATCGAGGGTCTTCCCGGGTCGGTGGGTTTTCCAGCCATTCAACAGGGCTCCATCGAATTGTCCAATGTGGACGTGGTCGATGAAATGGTTAATTTAATTGTAGCCCAACGTTCCTATGAAATTAACTCAAAGGCTGTCACCACCGCGGATCAAATGCTGCAAACCGCCGCGACGTTGATCCGGTAACCGCGAATTTTGTGAACCGGGCCCTTTATAAATCGATTATTTTCTTCTTTTGCGGTTTCCAAATTTTGGGGGCCGTTTCGCAAAATCAAGGAACCTTGATTCGTTTGGCCGAACAGGCGACCGTGGTCGGCCCCCAAGTTAGTTTGGGCCAGGTGGCGGATGTCATCGGTGAAAACAAGGCGGTTGTGGAAAAGATTCGAAGGGTAAGTTTGGGCAAGGCGGCTTTGGCCGGGAAGAGCCTGAAAATTACCCTGGGTTATTTAAAAATCGCGCTACGACGGGATGGGTTTTCCTTAAAAGATTTTTCGTTTGAGGGCACAGAAACCGCGGAGGTTTTAACCCAGAGCAGGGATTTTTTTCCATCGGAACTTTTGCCGCAGGTAAAATCCTTTGTAGTGAAGGAATTGGGTGAAAGCCCCCAAAATGTCGAAGTCAAGTTCATGGGAGTCGAAAAAAAAATAACCCTGCCGGCGGGTGATGTAAAGACCATTTTTCGGCCGGCCCTTTCCGGCAAATACGAAGGGACCTTGTTGTTGACGACGGAATTGGAGGTGGACGGCAGGACGGTAAAGGTTTTGCCCCTGAGGGTTTTAGTTGAGGTTTTTCACCCGGTGGTCGTGACAAAAAAAATGGTTGAAAAGGGTGAAAGGTTCACAAACTTAAATGTGGGATTGTCGCGGAAACCCACCTCGCTTTTACGCTCCGGTTCTATCAACGAATTGGGGAGTGTTATTGGAAGGACTGCCGCGGTTCCCGTGATTTCCGGGACGATCTTAAGAATGACTGAAATTTATGATCCGCCGGTCATAAAACGCGGCCAGGTGGTTCAAGCGGTGGTTCGAAGGGGAAACGTTGAAATAACCGTACAGTCCAAGGCCATTGAGGACGGTAAGGCGGGGGACAAAATAAGGGTGGAAAACACAGCCACTCACAAGGTTTTAAACGGGAAGGTTTTGGATGAAAAAACGGTTTTGATGGATCAAGAAAGACCGTAGTCCGGGATGGGGGTTGAGGAAATGAACAAAAACTTAAAATTTTTAATTTTCGGTCTGATGATTTTACCTAGCGGCCAGACGGTTTTAGCTGATTCGCTTTATCCGGTGGAGGGATCCAGCTCCATTTACACCGAAAAACGGGCACGCCGCGTTGGGGACGTTATCACGGTCATGATCCAGGAAGTGAACCAAGCCACCAATTCCGCCAGCAGTCACGACCAGAAATCCGGAAGTGTGGTTCTTGGCGCGGGAAACGGTTTTTTGGGATCCACTAATTTTTTAAATAACAACATCAATAACAATATTGGCGTCGGCGGGGGAATCAACCACCAGGGACAGGGCGATTCCAGCCGAAGCTCCAAGGTTACGGGACAAATGACCGCGAAAATCATTTCCGTTCTTCCGAGCGGCAATTATCTTATCGAGGGCAACCGTTATGTTGAGGTAAATGATGAAAAACAAACCATTGACGTGACGGGTGAGATTAGGCCGGATGATATTTCAAGCGATAATACGGTCCTTTCCACCCGCGTGGCGAACGCGAAAATTAAATTTACGGGAACAGGGCCCGCCTCCGAAACAGCGAAACCGGGGCTTTTGACCAGGGTGATGAGTTGGTTGGGTCTCTTTTAAGAAAAGACGGGGGTTTAAAATGAAAAAAATAAATTTAAAATTTAAGGTTTTTTTTGCCGTTTTTTTGTGGCTTTTGGCCGGTTCCGGCCAAACAGCGCAGGTGCGGCTAAAAACCATCGCCAAGGTGAAGGGCGTTCGTGAAAATCAATTAATTGGTTATGGTTTGGTGGTGGGTCTTCAAAGAACCGGAGATACCCAGCGTGTAGTCGCCACTCTTCAAAGCGTTACGAATATGTTGTCCCAATTTGGAATCGCGATTAATCCATCTCAAATTAGGACGCAAAACGTTGGAGCCGTGATGGTGACAGCCCAACTTCCTCCGCTTTTAAAATCAGGGGATAAAATTGATGTTACCGTTTCCTCAATCGGGGACGCCAGAAGTCTTCAGGGCGGCACATTATTGATGACCCCGTTGCAAGGACCGGACGGCCAGGTATACGCCGTGGCCCAAGGCCCTCTCGCCGTCGGCGGCTTCAGCGATAACTCGGGTGAATTTCCCCTTATTCAGGTTAACCACACCACCGCCGGAAGAGTTCCCAACGGCGCCCTTGTTGAAAAGGAAGTTCCGTCTACCTTCGTGGACAACAACAATATTTCCATTCTTTTGAATAAACCTGATTTCGGCCAGGCTTCCATGGCGGCCCAGGCGCTCAATCAACAATTTGGAGAGGCGGTCGCCAGGGCGGTTGACGGGGGACAGGTGGATGTCAAGATTCCCCACAATTACCAGGATAACGTGGTTGAGTTTGTAGCGGCGGTGGAAGATACCGCTGTCATGACAGATGCGCCTTCCAACCGGGTTGTTGTAAACGAAAGAACTGGAACCGTGGTTTTGGGACAGGACGTTCGAATTGATGGTGTTGCCATCGCGCACGGTAATTTACGTCTTGTGATAAAGAAAACAACACAGGTCAGCCATGACGCGGTATTCGGACATGATGAACTGACCCATTCCACTACCGTTTCGGTGGACGATTCCGGGAAAAAGGGAAATCTGGTGGTGCTTCCCGAAGGCGCGACACTCATGGATGTTGTTGAGGCGATTAACGCGGTGGGAGCCACCCCCCGTGACCTGATTTCCATACTGCAGGCCATCAAAGAAGAGGGCGCCCTGCACGCCGAACTCGATATTATTTAAGTTCAAGGGGTCATTTATGGGTTTTCCGGTACAACCACTCTCGCTGATGCCCCTGCCTAATTCCCTGGAAGGCAAAGGCTTTTCCGTTTCTGCCCTTCAACAGGCCCTGACTTTACAGCCGTCCCTGGCTTCCAAGGCAGCGGGCCAGGTCATGGGCGGTAATTCCCCTGCGGCCGTCATGTCCATTATTTCCAATCCCTCGCCGCTTAATCCCCTTAAGGGAGACAAAACGCATACCGATGATCAATTGAAGGAGGTTTCAAAGAATTTTGAATCCATTTTTATGCGTATGCTTTTTAAGGAAATGCGCAATTCGGTCCAAAAATCGGAAATTATGGGAAATTCAAGAGCCTTGGAATTTTTTGAAACCATGAGGGATGAACAATTATCCGAAAGCATGGCCGCCTCCGGCGGTATTGGAATTGGAAAAATGATTTATGAAAGACTTAAAGAAACGACCTTAACCCATCAGAAAACCATTAAATGAATTTGGCGAATTGTTCCCGTTGCAACCGGGTTTTTACGTCGGTTCCTGGCGGGCGGGATATTTGTCCCCACTGTATTAAAGAAGAAGATGATAATTACCTTAAAATATTCCAGTATCTTTCCACCCGCCCCGCCGCCACAGCCCAGGAAATAGCCCAGGACACCGAAATCGACCTAAAGGAGATTTTTCGGTATGTCCGGGAAAACAGGTTAAGACTGGTCAAGACCGATACGGGTCTTTCTTGTGAAAGGTGTGGAATTCCCATCGCCCAGGGAAAAATGTGTGAAAAATGCCTTCGTACCCTTTCCGAAGAGATAAAAACAGATATTGACAAATTTAAACCAAATAAGCCCAAGGATTCCGTTAAAAAGGAAGGGCCTAAAGGGGATGAGCCGCCTAACCCCAAATACTTAAAGGACCGTCGGGGTTAAGGTGAACAGGCCCTCGAGGCCAGCAAATAACCCTTTTTTAAAATTTCGTCCAAAAAACCACAGTTTTTAAGGTTTTTTTTAAACTTTCCTCATTTCCCCCTTTTTTTATCCAAATCCCTTATTTTCCCTAAAGTTTCCCGTTGCAGGGTCGTTAGGAATCCTAGAAAACCAAAGGAGTCTTTTATGCGTATTGATGGATTTCAAAATATTCCTGCACTTCTTCAGTCATTTAAGACTGATAAATCCCTCAAATCAAATCCCGAAAGCGAGACCACCAGTTCCTCGTCAACTGTTTCGTTAAGTTCCTTTGGAGAAGTTTTGCAATCTTTGCAAAGAGAAACGGCGCAAAACACCCGGTTGAGAAGCGCCCATGTTGAAAAACTTTCAAAAGAAGCCCACTCGGGGGATCTTTCCGTGGATATGGTCAAGTTGGCCACGAGTTTGGTTAACCTTCAGGTTATTGATACCAAAGGATAAGTATGAATGATTTGATTCAAAAACTTGTTTTTTGTTTGAACGAAGAGGCGGCGCGTTATCGCGCTTTGTTAACCCTCGCGGAAAATCAAAAAGAATTACTCATGGCCGGCAAAACGGATGTTCTGCCTGAAAATGTCCGCCTGGAAGAAAAAGAGGTTTTCGCGTTGGGACCCATCATCGGCCGGCGAAATGAATTGCTCGGGGATTTTGCAAAAACCTGTGGCGTGAAGACGCTGAGCCTAACCGAAGCCCTGCAAAAAGCGCCATTGGAATCGATTGAGGATTTTAAGAAAGCGGTTATTGAACTGGTTCAGTCCGCCAAAAAACTTGAAGAAGCTAATCAGAGTAATGAAGTGCTTTTGCAAAACGCTCTTTCCTACGTCAACTTCACGCTGAAAGTAATCGCCAACGGAGGGAAGAAAAAAGCCTTTTCACCCTCACCCTCAAAAGAGGAAAATAACCCCTCTTTTGTCAACCGCGTCGTTTAGGAGGAAGAAATGTTACCCAGCTTTTTAAGTATGGAAACCGTATCACGCGGGTTGTTTACCCAGCAACTCAACCAGGACATGATCGCCTCGAACCTGGCGAAGACCTATCAGGATCCCCAGGGTTATTTGGTCAACAGCCGGGAGCGGTTGGACACTGTTGAGGGTTTTTCCCTTTTCTTCGGAAACCCCATTGGACGATTTGCGGTGGGCACCGGGCCGATGGCCCAGCACTTAACAAGGCTCCGCAGTCTTTTTTTGGATACGCAAATTCAACAAACGAGTTCGGTTTTGGGAAGAGCTGAAATTTTAACAAGCCTGCTAACCCAGGTACAGGGAATCGTAAATGGTTCCACCGGCACGCTGGATGCTTCCGTTAAAACATTCGCGGCTGCTTGGGACACCTTAAGTACCAGTCCGTTGGGCCCTTTGGACGTAGGTTTGCGCTCCGCCATCGTGAATGACGGTGTGGCCTTTGCCACCTTGGCACGGAATCAATATAATCAACTTCAACAACTTCAGGTTGGTCTGAACGGGCAAATTAACCAAACCGTAAGTGACATCAATAATATTCTTCAACAACTTTCCCTACTCAACACCCAACTTATGACCAACCCTGGGGTTAATGTTAACAGCCTTTTGGATGCGCGGGATTACGCTCTTGATAAGCTGGGGCGGTTAATCAATATCCAAACCAATTTCGGTGGTTCCGGAACGGTTAATGTCTTTTTGGGAAGCAGCAGTATTTCGCTGGTGGATGGCGCGGGCGCCTCGATTCTTCAAACAAATGTTCAAAATCCCCATAATCCCGGGTTGGTGGATGTCACGATTCAATCCTCGGAAGGTACTGTGGTGATGAAAGATCCGTGGAACTTTATAACCGGAGGGAACCTCTCGGGTGAACTTCAGGCCCGGGACGTGACATTGGAATCCTATAAAGACCAGGTGGATCAAATCGCGACTTCGGTTATGTCGATCACAAACAGGTTGCATCAATCGGGTTACGCCGCTGACGGTATTACCACCGGGACTCTTTTCTTTACTGGCACGGGTGCGATGGACATAAATGTAAACGCCTCCTTGGTTACGGATGCCACGCGAGCTTTATTGGCCGCCGGCATTTACCGAAATACGGTTACGACACCCATTGCCACGGATGGAATTGTCGCTCAGTATTTGGGTAACTTGCCAACGCTCCTGGCCAACAATTTTATAACCAGTCAACCCAGAATCGGTGTGGCCGTGAATCCGTCCCTGGTTATCAACACCCAGCTTTTCGCCTTTCCCCCCACCCCCGGGGTTGGGACCTTTACTGTTAACGGAAGCCTGGTGACCTATGATACGGCGATAGATTCCATTGATACGATCTTGGCAAAAATTAACGCCGCGGCGCCAAGTGTCGACGCGGTTTTTGACTCTACCAATCAGGTTTTTTATATGTTTTCAAACAACCCCGTTACCATAATCAATCTTACGGGAAATTTCTCGGGTGGATTGAACCCATGGGCCAATATCAAGAATGTTTTGACCAGCACGATTCGAATGAATAATGGTTTTGCCCCAACCGACCCCAAAATCATCTTCAACAGTCCAACTGCTCCGGGCTACATGGATTCAACCATTCCCCAGGTTTGGCCTCCGATACCGGGTGCGATTCCCTCTGGTCCCAATTCCCAGGCTTTCAGGATTACCCCGGGGACGGGTGGATCTTTCACCATTAGCGGTCCTTTTTTGCCGGGCGGCCAGGTCACCATCAACTGGACGAATACCAAGGAAAGCCCCTCCAATCTCGCGACCATTCTTACCCGAATCGGCGTAGCGACGGGTAATTTGGTGACGGCCAGTTTTAACTCCAATACCCAAACCATTACCCTTTACGGAAACACGCCGCTCCCTTTTCAAATTATTGATAACACGGGAAACTTCACCGTTTTCACGGGGTTAAATGGAAACGTGCAGATCGGCAATATGACGTCGGGGTTACTAAATCAAATCACCACCGACCTTTCCGGACAGCAATTAATTCAAGACCAGGCCTCCGCCACACTTACCCAATTGAATAACGCCCAGGCGGATCTTGGGGCCATTGCCACCACGCCGGGCCAACACGGGGAACCGATCGCGAATGAACAGCAGGCGGCCTTGCAATCCCTGATTGCTTATAACGCCGCGCTGGATGTTCTACAGGTTATTGACCAGATGTACGCTGATTTGGTGGGGATTATTGGTGGCAATCCGCCTCCCAATGGAATATTTCAACGCCGTTAAGTCGGGACTTTAAAAGGAATTTTTGTGAAAAACGGTCTTACCGACATTTTAAACTCTCTTTTCTCCTCGCCTGACAAGGCCCTTCTCCCCAAGGGGAGCGGCTCTGTTTCGGCCAAGGGTTCCCAGCCGAGCGGGAACACCTTCGAGGATGTTTTGGCCCAATTGGCCACCCAGGAGAATGAATCCTCCATGCCGGCGGCCCTGGATGCCCCCGCCTCACCATCCGTGGTTGAGGTCCTCCCTCCCTCTACGGCCCCTGTGACCTCAACCAGTGGAAGTTTTTTTGAGTCCCTGAGCACTATTTCTGAGATTGATATCAAAATTTCGGAAAAGGTTACCGTGGGAAGTCTTGACCAGTTGGCTCAAGCTGAGAAAGCCCTTGTTTCGCTGGCGGCGGGGTTGTCGAAACTTATTAATTTGTTCTCGAACATCCAATCGATGGATGTTTCCCAGGCCCAGGCCGCTTTGGTTTCCTTTTCGGGCGGAAAACTGAGCGGGGAAGATGCCGGCTCGCTTTTGAACTCCCTGCGGGAAATGGCTTCTAAAATCCAGGGCCCCCAAAATCCATTGCTTTTGACCCAAGATCAGCAAAACGTCTTTTTGAACCAGATGCTTCAACAAATGGTGCAAAACCAGCAGATTTTGTTTGGGGCCTTCACCAACGTCTCCGGTTTCAATTCTTCCTCTTCTGGCGGGCCATCCTCCAGTGTGCTTCAAAATACGGAAGTTTACCTCCAGATGTCCTTTTCTGAAACCCAAATTTCCCAATTTCAACAAAACAACAACCAAAGTTCCCAGGTGTTTATCGACATTGAAACCTTCCAAATGTCGGCCACATTTATTCAGACGGGTACGGTTAACATGCCATCTCAAGGGACCGGTTTAAAATCAAATCAGTCTTTCCAACCGGTTCCGGTTTCAGATTCATTGGTAAGCGCCCTTAACCAAATGTTTTCCTCTCAATTGTCCCTTAATACCAATTGGATAAATCCAGCAACCCCGTCCGTTCCAATCAACGCATCCTCGGCCCAGGATGATTTGAATAAGACCTTTAAAAATTTAGTTCAAATGTTGGTTCAATCAGGGGCCAGCCAGGCGGTTTTAACCGCCTTTTTAAACCAGCAGAAAGACCAAACTAATTCTGATCTAAAACAAGGCCTGGTTCAAATGGGGTCCGCCGATAATTTGATGAAAAACCTCGCGCCTGGTGTTGAAATCGCTCCCGTGTTACCGAATGATTCCGTTTCACTGGCACCTAATAACGCCGGCAACACCAATACCGCTTTCGCGGGCCAATTGTTTGTTGAACAAATATTCACTCAAACCTCCCTGATGGAGGTCCAAAATCTCCCGGATGCGGGTTTTAACAATCCCGCTCCTCCCCCGCTGGAAGTTCAAAATCCCCTTGTTTTAAACAACGAGTCCCAGTCACTGCCGAACGACGGGTTGTATTCTGTTCCCGCTGTTAAACCGCAGGCCATTGATGAGTCTGTCATAAAAGCGCTGAATGACGTTGTTGCAAGGCTGAACAACTTTTCCGACTTAAGCCCAACGAGTCAAACCGTTTTTTCTGGGCCGTCGAAAACAACGCTACCCCTTGATCAATTATTAAGCATGTTAAATGGTTCAAATCCGGTTTTGTCCCCAGGCCCTTCAATTGAAAACCCGCCACTTTCAATTCCGGTTTCCAATCCATTGGGCGCCAATGCCCTCAACGCGGATCAACAACCCAGTATTCAAACCATTGATTCCTTGTCCATCGTTAGTAGCTCCACGCTGGTTCAAGCCTCCGCCGTTTTTGTGGACACCTCCGAAGAAACAGCGGGAATTCAGGCCTCCATCAATGAATTAATTTCAATCAGTCAATTTACTCAAACTCAAACGGTTGTAAATTCCCGTTTGTCCGCTTCCGCACCACTCCTTGTTGAACCTCAACAAAATAATCCAAGTGTAACCACGGTCGCGCAAACTCAATTGTTTCAAACGGTCCTTTACGCCGGCCAGGGAAGTGCCCCGAATGAAAATACCGCCCCCGGCCAAAGCATCCTTTCCCAGAATTCACCGGGAAACCAGCCGTCACTTAATATCTCCGAAGTAAGGGTTTTGCCTTCCGAATTATTCGAAATCCCAACTTTGGGAAACTCCTCGTTGGCGGCAAATTCAAATCCGCCCCTTGTGAACCTTTCCCCCTTGGGGCCGCAACCCCTTCTTAACCCGGAACAAGGGATCGCTAAAACAACTCATTTGAATCCTCCGGTTAATGTCACTTCCGCTCCGGCTTCGCCCGTTGCAGTCACTATTCAGGAAACCGTGACTCCCCATTCCATTGATGTTCAGGTGAACATTTCTCAAACCATTCAGGATTTACCCCAGGTTAACAATTCGGTTCCCGCTGCCACGACGCCCGGGACCACGGTTTCCGTATCAACCGCCCAAAATGTATCGGCCTCAATTGTTTCCGGAGAGGTGATTAAAGTTGAGATCCAAACACCAACCGCCACCCAAAATAACCTTGATTCAAATCATCAAATGGTCTCGAATACCCCCGCGAACATCTCGGGGGTTCAACCGGTTACATCCCAGGCGGTTATTCCAGTTAGTTCCGGTTTGGAGGTTTCGGTTAATCTGAATTCCTCAAATGACTTGATTAAAAACACCAAAAACCCTGAGAATCTGCTGGTGAATAACAGCCTCCTGAATAATCCTGTTGTTCTTGCGGTTAATAAGGCAAATGACATAACCCCCGGTTCGAATCAGGGGGGAAATAAACCTTCGGCCCCAAAGGTTGACAGCTTCTTGATCCTAAATCAGGTTCAGGACCAAATTAGGGTTCATGCCTCCGAGGCTAGGGCTGTTTCGCGTCTTGATTTCCAGTTAATTCCCGAGAGCCTTGGTCGTGTGACCGTCCAAATTGCCCTGGTGGATCAGGCGGTTTCAGCCCGCATCATCGTTTCCCATCAGGATGTGAAAGAAGCCCTACAAACCCATATGATCGAACTTAAAACCGCCCTTAATCAGGCCGGCCTCCAAATCGATCAATTACAGGTTCAGGTCCAGGGGGGGCAATCCAACTTACTGGCCCAGTATTACCAGTATCAACAGGAAGGGTTTGGCTATTCCGGGGGCTCCTTCGTTCCTGAAACTCCCGATGCCTTGAAAACCGTTGAAAACACAGGGGTTTCCGAGGTTTTGTCAGCTCGGATGTCCTTGTTGGATGTTTTGGCCTAACAGGTTGTTTTTATTAAAATAACCTCAAGTTTTAACAATAAAAGCCGTTATTTTAGGTGAAGTTAGAAAGAGGGGTGATTCAAGTGGTACCAGGAATTGGAAGTGGATCAAACGCCAACAACGCCATGTCTCAGGCGATGTCGGCGAACAATTCATTTGTGTCTCAGAATACGTTCTTAACGCTTCTGATCACGCAATTGAAGAACCAGGATCCGATGAACCCTCAGGACAGCAGTCAGTTTGTCGCCCAATTGGCGTCTTTTTCGTCATTGGAGCAAATGACCCAGCTGAACAAGAGTATCAACACGGTTCTGGAAAGTTCGGTGACCAACCTGATCGGAAAAACGGTTACGGTGGCCGATCCGAATAACATGTCCGGGTTTTCGTCCGGGGTTGTGGCGGGGATTACTTATTACAAAGATGGTCCTGCGGTTTCCGTCAATGGCCATGATTTCGCTTTGGCAGCTATTCAAAGCGTCGGCAAGTAAGCGGTGTATTTTTGCCTGGAAATTTCAGGCATTTGAAAGGCGGGTGAGGACAAAGTGGTTCAGCAAGTAAACTTTAATGATCCCATGTTTAAACCCGTTGAAAACGTTCAGAATCAAGCTCAGCTTCAGGTTTTGCAACAACAGGCCAGCCGGGCGGCGGAAGCCGTTCAACCGTTTGATTCCGTTCTGCAAACAAGTGTTGACAGGGGATTGGGTTTAAAGTTTTCAGCTCACGCGAAAGAACGTTTAAGCCTGAGAAACATCAATCTTTCGGAGGGGGACGTGGCCCGAATGACCGATGCGGTTAATAAGGCGGCGGCCAAGGGAGCCAGGCAATCCCTGCTGGTGATGGATGACCAGGCCTTTATCGTGAGCGTCACTAATCGAACCGTTATTACCGCGTTGGATGGCGGCAGTATGAAGGAAAATGTCTTCACTAATATCGATAGCGCGGTGATTGTGTAGGTTTTTGGGCGAATCTTGAATTTGCCCGTTTTTGCCTCAAGTTTTTAAAAGATGTGTCGTTAGTAGTTTCAAGCAGTAAATCGGGCTGGACCTCCTAGAGGAAGCCCGAAAGCAAGGCGGGTGGAATGCCCGACCTAAAACTCTAAGGAGGAAGACAATGGGTCTTCGATCGATGTTCAGCGGTATTTCCGGTCTTCAGTCACACAGCACGTGGCTGGATGTTATCGGAAACAATATCTCAAACGTGAATACGGTGGCGTACAAGGCCAGCCGTGTTGAGTTTGCGGATCAAATCAGTCAAACACTTTTCGGCGGAACAGGGGACAACCCAGGCTCCAATTTGGGCGGGGTTAATCCTCAACAGGTTGGTTTGGGAACCCGCGTGGCTTCCATTCAAACCATCTTCACCGAAGGAACCATCCAAAACACCGGCAATTCAACCGACATGGCCATTGTGGGAGAGGGTTTTCTTGTCAGCAAATCCGGCACCTCGACCCTTCTGACCCGCGCGGGTAACCTGAGTTTCGACGGTTTGGGAAACCTGGTCGACCAAAACGGCGGCTTGATCCAGGGTTTTAACGCCAAGGTTGAGTTCAACCAGATCCCGTTGCACAACGCGGGCTTGGCGGTTCCCTTGGTAATCACCGACGCTTCCCTGAAGTTGGACAACACCAACATCAGCCAGATTTCCAATATCAACATTAAGAGGGATTTCATTCTCCCTCCCAAGGCCACCACCCAGATCCACTTTAGCGGTAACCTGGATTCCTTCCAGCAAGCCAACCAACGGGGCGGTATTCTTGATTTGAACCCGAATGGAGCCGCTCCGCAATTGCCATTTGTCATCGGCGGCGGCGCGATCAACGGCGCTGTGGCTAATTACGTCGCGATTGCTCCTCCGACCGGCCAAAATATCCAGCAAATTGACAATTTCTCGGATCCGCTTCTTGCTTCGACGGAAGTTTATATTGATCCGATTGCCGGCAAACAGCTGACAACCGGTCCCGTTATTGATACCCTCCAAACGACCCTGTTGGGAGCGCAAGGTAACGTCACCAACGCTTGGCAGCAACAACCGCCGGTTCCTCCGGCGCACGTGATGTCCGAGACCGTTTATGACTCACTTGGGAATGCCAGGTCGGTTACCATCCAACTTTATCAGGTCAACGACCTTGGAACTTCCAACCCTGTCGTCAACGCTCCTCCCCTGAACCAGGTTCTTTATGCCTGGTACGCTTTCGATACCACAGCGGGTGCGCTTGTTTCGAACGCCACCCTTATTGGTGGAACCGGAATTTGGGAAGGTGATTCGACCGGTGCCGGTGGTGTGGGATATGACCGCGGAGTTGCCGGCGACCAGTACTACGGCGACTTCCTCCACTTCAATACGGACGGCTCCTTGGCGGGCTTGGGTGCGGCTTTGGACCAGGGCGGTAACGCCACGGCAGCCAGACCAGCCGTTTATCTGCCTCCCATTCAGGCTGTTCGTCAGGTTCCCGCTCCTCCCGTTTCACCGATCCCGAATATCGGCGCGGAAATCACCAGGGTTTACCTTGATTTCGGAACTGCCGGTCTCTTGGGAGCACCAGGCATTGCCAATCCCGGAATGAGGGATGGAATCTATAGCGACGCGGAAGGCGCCTATCAGGTCATCAACGGCGTCAACACCTACGTTCCAAACCACACGGCCTACGCGAAGACGCAGGATGGCTACACGGACGGTCAATTGTTGGGCGTCCAGTTCGACAAGTTGGGGAACATTGTTGGTTCCTTCTCCAACAACCAGAACGTGGCCTTGGCCCAGGTAGTCTTGGCCATGCCGAACAACCAGGGTGGATTGGGCAAGGTGGGAAGCAACTACTACGCTCAATCGGCCAACTCCGGTCCCATGTTCGTCGGGATCGCCGGTCAGCTCGGAATGGGTACCATTCAGGGAAATTCCCTGGAACTTTCAAACGTCGACCTTACGGTGGAATTGTCCAACATGATCATCGCGCAGAGAGGTTTTGAAGTGAACGCGCGGGTCATCTCGGTCACCAACTCCACCCTTCAGACGACCGTTCAATTAGGTCAAGGTGGATGAGGTTAACAGATAAGTAAAAGGTAGGGCCCCCGGTTTTCCGGGGGCCTTGCCGATTTCAGCGGGCGGCGCTTTCCGAAAGGGGGGTGCCGCTTTTTTTTTACACCCCTGAATTATTTAACAAGAAAAAAAGTTTGAAAAGTCAAAATGCGTTAAAATATCATGACTAGGTTGCGGTTCAGCTTTTTTCCAAAACAGTTTTTTCGGCCTAGATTGAACCTGTTGGTTTAATTTTGAGAGGGTCCTTTGAGAAAACATAACTTCCTTTTTTTAATATTTGGTTTTCTTTTCCTTTCCGGGTGCGCGAATTCGCCCACGGCACCAGGAACGGGAAAATGGATCAAAGCCGGGGATGCCCCTTTTGCCCCGAGGTATGGCCTTTCGGGTGCGGTTTTTAACAATTCCATGTGGGTCATCGGCGGCGCCTCCAGCGATGCCAGCGCTTCAGTCACCTATTGGTATGGGGATGTTTGGTCTTCAGGGAGCGGATCGGGCTGGAACCAGGCGACGGGCGCGGCGCCTTTTGGGGGGAGATACGGTTCCCAAGCTCTTTCTTATAACGGGCTCTTATGGCTCATAGGCGGAAACCAATCTGGAACCTTAAAAAACGATATATGGAATTCGCCGGACGGAACTAATTGGACCCAGGTTCTCGCAAACCTTCCGGTTGGAAACGCGACACATTTTAGTCCGCGGGAAGATTTTGGGGCCATCGTTTTCAACAACGCGATGTGGGTGTTGGGAGGCTGGGCTACTTCCTCCAAAAACGATGTTTGGACCTCCCTCGACGGTGTCAATTGGAATCAAGTTACAGCCGTGGCCGCTTTCAGCGGGCGTTGGGGTTTTTCAATGTGTGTTTATAATAATCTGCTTTGGGTTTTTGGAGGGGTCTCGGGCGGGCCCATTCCAACCACCGGCCATAGTGATGTTTGGAATTCCCCTGATGGGGCCAATTGGACGAAGGTTTCCGATTTTAACCCATTTGGAAATCTTTATTATTCCCAGGCCGCCATTTTAAATAATGAAATTTTACTCACGGCGGGTTATGAATTTACTTGGGGTTCCCGGAATTACCTTAAAACCACTTCCGATGGGATTAACTGGGTTACGACAGATCCCACATTTCCGAACCGGTTTTACCACCTCGGCTTGTTGTTTAATAACCAGGCCTGGATTATTGGCGGGATGGATAACTACAAGGCAAGAACCTACTATAACGATGTCTGGCATTCTCCCTGATAAAACAAGGGAAAAACCCGTATTTCCTTTGGCGGGGAAGTGGTAAAATTTAGGAAAGTTTGAGGTTCGGAATGATTCCCGTGACCCGGTTGAACGGCCAGGAAGTTTACGTCAACACCGATTTAATTTTATTTCTTGAAACCTCGCCCGAAACGATTTTAACCCTGCAAAACGGGAAAAAAATAACGGTGAAGGAAACGATACCGCAGGTGATCGACAGGATTGTCGAATTTAAAACCAGGGTTTATCCAAAGGTTTTTGAGGGGAAGTAGCAGGGAAGGGAGGCGCGATTATGAATTTGTCCGCTAACGGGAACTCCGTAAGAAAAAGACAGCTTGAGGAGGTTTTGGCGGCTCAAAATATGGAGCCGATACAAAATAAAATTCCCAAGAAAATAGAAAAGCCGGTTGAAACCCAACCCATCACAAAGCCCGCTGAATTTCTTACCAAGGCCGAAACGAAGCAGGTTTTGGAAAAATTCCAACCCCTTCCCCCCGTTCTTCATAAAGCCATCGAAGGCACGCGAACCCTTCGGCGGGAATTTCAAAACATCGATCATCTTACACGGCCTGTAAATTCTAAAATGGAAAATGTTCCGGCCCCCATTAAACCTGAAGTTGTGCCGGCGCATCCGGAGGCGCCTTCAGGTCCTCCAGAAAAGAATCAAGTTGTAAATAAAAAAAATTCTTCTCCTCCCCCATCCCCGCAGGAACCCCGGGGAAATAAAACCATAAATATTGAACAGGTCCCAACGGATCATCATGTGGGGAAAAAACCACCCCCAATTCCGTTTCACGCACCGCCTTTACTCAAGGTTCCCGAGGGGGAAACGAATTTTCGGCTAAAAGCTCCGGCGCCACCTCCTCCTGTTCCATCGCGGGTTTCCCCGCCTCCCCGACAACAGGAAATAACTCCGAAAGAAGCCGAACCCCTTCCCCTGAAAATCGAACGTCCTGAAATTCATCCCCCGGTGGTTCCTTCGGTACCAAGACCGGTTTTGCGTGAGATTCCTCCTCCCGTCCAGCCCTTGAAAGCAACCCAAAACCACCCATCTGAGCCCGTTACAATCCAAATAGTGGGTAATAAAAATCCGGAAAATGAAAAAAAGATCCCCCCGGTCGGTGCCCCCGCCCCGAAAATTCAAGTGTTGGCAAATTCTCCCCAAAAAACCGAAACGCCGGTTTTGCCGCACCAGATTCCTCCTAAAATTGCCAAAATTCCTCAGCCTCCTCCGTTGGTAAATTTGCATCGGTCCACTGAAAACCCAATCACGGTGAAGAAATCAACGGGATTGAATGTTCCTCAACCAAGGGTTATGACACCCCAGCCTTCCATAACCATTGGCCGGTCTAACCAAACCTCCACAACGGTGACGATTCAAAGCAAAACCCAAACCGCTAGGCCGGTAGTGGTGGCTAGCGTTGGAGAGGAAATGGCGCGCCGCATCGAGAGTCAAAAAAACTATTTAAGTTTCCAAAAAACACTTAAAACCGGAGGGATTCAAAACTTCGTCGAGGAATCCAAACAGGTCGTTCATTTTCAACAGGTTCATCCATTAACCACCCTTGTAAGCCAATCGCGACCGGTTGTAACCCCCCCGATAACCCCTGTTCCGGCCGCTAACGCATTTCCCATTGAAACAGTTGC
>JAHFCG010000010.1:34007-37688 GCA_023249615.1 candidate division FCPU426 bacterium
CCCGAACTCAGGGTATAGGTGGACCGGAAAAAGAAGTGGTCAAACCGGCCAAGGTTGTTGAAACAGGGGCTGAAAAGCGGCCCAAATTAGCTCCGCCGCCTCCTTTGGTGAATTTGGTTCCGTTAAAACGCCCGTTGCCGACGAATATTAAGTCTCACTTGATTCCGGTTTCCTCGGTTAATTTATTGGATTTAGTTTTATAGGAGTTTCGATGAAGTCTCGTAGAAAAAACAGCCTCCCAAGTATTTATTGTTTTTTTATTTTATTTTCTTCCGTTTATTTCCTGACCTCCACCGCTTACGCTCTTTCTGCCGATGCTCGACAACATTTTGACACGGGAACCCCCTTGGCAAATTGGTCGATTTCCTGGAGTGGAGCCGAAGCCTACATAGAAAGCAATACCACCAGTAACGCTTTTGGTGATCCAATTACCTTTAACGGTGAACCCACTTCGCTCACGAGCGGAATTATTCTTGGCACCGGGTCGGGGGTGGGGGGAAGCGTGACTTTTACCTATAAAGATCCCGCTCCAACCGGTTCAGCCCCCTATATTGAGGTCGATGTTTACACTGAAAATATCGGCAGGCAATTTCAAATCATCGTAACTGACACTCTGGGAAACACAGCCGTTCACACTTCCATCGATCTGCTTTACAATTGCGCCGGTGGAGGAACTTTGGCCAGTTCCACCATCGCCAATACATGGACGACCCTTTGGGTTGACACGAGTGGTTTGGCAAACCCGGTTTCATTAGTAAGCATCATCATTCCGGCGGGCCAGGCGGACAATATGGATACCAACAATGTTCTGATTGATAATCTACAGGCTCCTGTAACCCTGCCTTGTCTTGTGCCCCCGACACCAACCAATACGGCCACGAATACCCAGACATCTACTCCAACAAAAACCCCCACAATAACGCCGACTTTAACCCCCACAAATTCAGCGACACCTTCACCCACAAAAACCCCAACAAACACTTTTACCAATACCGCCACCATTACTCCCACCGATACCCCAACCCTTTCCCCAACCAACACCCTTCCCAACACTCCAACAAATTCCCCAACCCCAACCTCTCCCAATACAAATACTCCGACTTCACCAGCAACCCCCACCAATACGCCCCCCAACACACCTACCAATTCACCCACCGTTACCCCTCCCAACACTCCGACCAATTCACCCACCATTACACCAACTTCAAGTTTTACCAATACCCCCACCAATTCCCCAACCTTTACCTTCACCAATACTATTTCCCCAACTTTTACATCGACAATTACTTTTACCCCGACCATAACCTTTACCCCGACTGCTTCACCCACTATTACCCAAACGGCTTGCCCCATCGTGGTTTATCCCGATCCGATGGATTTTCAACATAGTCCGCCTTATAACAATAAATGCGCGTCCATGGCAAACGGGTGCATCAAATTTGATTGTGTCCCCGTGGCCTCAACCGTAACTATTTTCACTATGCACCTTATGCAAGTAAGGGCTTTCCTCCCAGGCGATCCCAATTTCACCCTTGTTCCTACCACGAGCGTGGGCACCATTACGTGGGACGGCACCAACAATGATGGAAACCCCGTTTCTTCGGGTTTCTATATTTACGTTTTGGAAGGGCCAAACGGAAGGTCTTTCGGTAAATTCGCCATTTCACGTTCGAGGAATGGTCCCTAAATGACAGGCTTGACATTCAAACAGACAGGCATTGCCTTGCTTTTGGTCTGTTGGGGGGCAAGTTCTCTTGCCTTTTCCCAAACGGCCAATGGCGGCCGTGACGCCTATGAATTTCTTAAAATTTCCCCCATTGTCAGGGCGGTCGGCGTGGGCGGAGCCTACACAGCCTTGGGGGATGATGTCGGCACCATTTATTACAATCCCGCTGGTTTGGCCAGCCTTTTAACCAGCGAGCTGAATTTCACCTATCTTTCCCTTTACCAAAGCATCAATTACGAATTTATCGCTTTTGGATATCCTCTAGGCGAAAATCTTCCCTCGGTGGGGGGAACGGTTGGTATAAGTGTAAATTTTCTTCAGCCCGGGAATTTGCCCAGAACCGATGACACGGGTGTTACGGTCAACGGAAACGGAACCTTTTCCAGCGGCGATCAGGTTTTTACTTTTGCATATGCGAGGCCTTTTGGCCCGAATGTCCACGCGGGAATTTCCGTCAAGATGATCCAGCAACAAATCGACACCATTTCTTCCACCATTTTCGCCATGGATGCCGGCCTGGTTGTTTTACCCGCTTTTGATGGCATGCGGATAGGTTTTACGCTTAAAAATTTGGGCGCGCAATCTTCCGGTTTTGACCTTCCTTTTTCCCTCAACGCGGGAATTTCCTACAGGCGTTATGAACTTTTTACCGAGCAGGATGACGCCGCGTTAACCGCCGAAACAACGTTTCCCCTTAAGCCCATCGAGGATCGTGTGGGAATGAGGGTTGGGGCGGAGTACAATTTCAAATGGGTCGGGAGCAGGGTTACTCTTCGCGGAGGATATACCTTTCTCGATAAGGACTTGAATGGTGTGGGATTAACCCTGGGGGCCGGATATGGCCTGGATTTAAGCGGGACCGTCCTGTTCATTGATTACGCCTATGCCCCGGCTGATATTTTTGGGGATTCCCATCGAATTTCCTTGACCACCAAGTTCTAATTTTAAAGGCAAGATGATAATGGGCCATTTGAAAAAAATCATTTCAGGATCCCTTTTTTTCCTTTCTCTCTTCTTGGCCTCTCACCTTAAGGCCGGGACGGTCGGAACCACCACGGGCGACATCCTTAAAATTAACCAGGGAACAAGACCCGCGGGAATGGGCGGCGCTTATACGGCGATGGGGGATGATGTTTATTCCGTGAATTACAACCCGGCAGGTCTTTCTTACATCAAGGCTTCCCAATTGGTGCTTTTGCATTTGGATAGCCTGGCGGACATTCAATACGAATACATGACCTTTGCGACTTCTTGGTCCGAGGTAAATACCCTGGCCGTAAACACCACCTATCGTCACTCGCCGCCAATAGATAACCAGGTCATCGGCCAAAATCCGGCTTTTACTGACGATTTGCTGGGGAGCCTTTCCTATTCCCGCAAGTTTTCGGATAGCATCCGGGTTGGGGCGACCGTAAAGCTTCTCCAAAGCACCCTGGGACCGTTTTCAAGTTCGGCGGTTGGGTTTGACGCGGGGGTGGTGATTGATAAACTTCCCTATGGTTTTCGAGCGGGTTTATCCGTTTTAAACCTGGGAACCGGCATGACCTTTAATCCAACCTCAACCGCGGATTCCCTGCCGATGTTTATCCGTCTGGGTTTGGGGGGCCATTGGATGATTGACGGGGACAAAGAGCTGCGTTGGGCGGGTGAAATTTTCAAACCCGCGGACCAGGATATCAAGCTGGGGGTCGGGTGGGAGTACTTTGTTTTTCCGGGACTCATGGCGGTTCGGGTCGGTTACAAACATGAGGGTTTGGGGGTTACGACCTACAATGTTTTTCAAAACTATTCCATAGGGTGTACTCTTACCCGTAGTTTTGACGGTGACGATTTTTCCGTCGACCTCGCGTATAATCCCGCGGAATTTGTTTCGCCCTCCGACCCTACCTCAACCGTTGAGCCTACCTTCTTTTTCGCTTTGAATTTTAAATTCAATCAATTCTTTATTTTCTGAA
>JAHFCG010000205.1 GCA_023249615.1 candidate division FCPU426 bacterium
GGGGAGGAATCCGACAAGATAGTCGGGTTGGAACTTGGCGCGGATGATTACGTCACAAAACCATTTTCGGTAAAAGAGCTGTTGGCCCGGATCCGCGCGGTTCTTCGGCGCTTCCATAAGGCCCAGGAAGGGAAGGCGGTTCAAAAGTTCAAGGACCTCACCCTGGACCGAACGAAGCACGAGGTGGTTTTAAAAGGAAAAAAAATTGGGTTGACGGCGAAGGAGTTTGAACTTTTGGACTACTTCCTAACCCATTCCGGCGGGGTTCTTAGCCGGGACGTTTTACTCAACAGTGTTTGGGGTTATGATTACTTCGGCACCACCCGAACGGTGGATGTTCATGTCAGGCGCCTCCGGGAAAAGCTGGGGAAATACGAGAAGCATATCCAGACCGTCAAGGGCTATGGGTACATGTTCAAGGAAGAAACGTAATATCAGTCGACAGTCGGTAGCTGTCAGTAAAGGTTCCCCTTAAAATAATGAAAACATCGGCTCGGCTTTTTTGGGTTGCCATTCTTGTTGTTCTTTGCCTGTTTCTCCTCCTCTTTGCTTTTAATAATCTCGGCCAGGAAGGATTTTTTGTATTTCTTGCGGGATTCGCCCTTGCCTTCGGGTTGGCGAAGGTTTTTTCCGGTTTTTCCCCTGTCAGGGTCAATCCCGAAAATTCAACCGTGAAGATTCTCCGGCCCGTTTTGACCTCCGAGGACGAGCGTGACGTCTTTATTCCAGGACGTAATTTTGAGGAAATGCTCCACCGGCTCGGCTCCAATGAGTCCATGTTGAATGTCATTTTGAACAGCATGGGCGAGGGAGTTCTACTCCTGAATCAGGCCGATCGAATCGTGTTGATGAATCCCTCCGCGGAAAAAATTCTGGGAGCGGCCGAAAAGGAAAACCTCGGAAAACTTTACCTCGAAGTCGTCCGTAACCCCGTTTTAGGGGACCTGTTGGCCCTTTCGAAAAAAGAGGGGGGATTGTCCAGCGGTGAAATCGAATTGGGCGGGAAAGAAGGGAAAACCTTCGCGGTTAGTGTCGCGGCCATCCGGGTGGAAAAAGGTATCCACCTTGGGCAAATCGTTGTTTTCTCGGACATTACATCCCTTAAACGCCTTATGAGTATGAGGACTGATTTTGTCGCGAATGTTTCACATGAACTGAAGACCCCTTTGACCGGGATCATGGGCTATGTCGAAACCCTCATTGAGGGGGCGGTGGATGACAAGAAAAACCGGGGACAGTTTTTAAAAAAAATTTCCGACCAAGCCCACCGTCTTCACGCCCTCATATCGGACGTATTGGAATTGTCGAAAATTGAAAGCGGCGCTTATATCACCAATTTGGAACCGGTTGATTTGGCTGAAGTGGCTCAACAGGCGGTAGATCTCCTAAAAGCCAAATGGGAGGCCAAGGAAATACATATTCTTCAGGAGATACCGCCTGGCACCAGGGCAACGGCCCACCGGGAGGGTCTTTTCCATGTTTTCGAAAACCTGTTGGATAACGCGGTGAAATACTCGCCCGCGAAAAGCGAAATCAGGATTTTTTCCGGCCCCCGAGATGCGGGGAAGGTTGAAATTTCAGTGCAGGATCATGGTTCGGGCATCCCGGAAACCATGCAACCCAGGGTTTTTGAGAGGTTTTTCCGCGTGGATGTTTCCCGCAGCCGGGAGCAGGGGGGGACCGGTTTGGGATTGGCGATTGTAAAACACCTGGTTGAGAAGATGAAGGGCGAGGTTTCCCTTGTGAGCCAAGAGGGGAAGGGGAGTGTCTTCAAGGTGTCCCTTCCCGTGGTTTGAATTTAATTTTTGTATCAGGCCCTTGTTTTTTAAGGGAAATTCTTTGAGGAAAGAAGAAGCGGGAAGACGGAAGAAGGGTTAAAATCACTGGGTTCCAACCTTGGGCATGACCTCTTGAAAGGGGATAACCATGAAAAAAATCGGTGTGGTTTTGGTTTTGACATTCATGATGACCGGATTGACCGCAAGCGCCCTTTTCGCTGAACTGGGGGCGGGAGTGAGACGCCATACCGCTCCTGAAATGGTTAAAAAAGGGAGAGCGGCCCTTAAAAAGGGAAAATTGACCGCCGCCTATGAATGGTTCCTCAAGGCCGCCAAGAAGGAAGACCGGGACGCCGAAAACATGGTGGGTAAATGTTACGAGATGGGGATTGGGACCATTCGAAGCGAAAACGAGGCCGTGGCCTGGTACCAAAAATCCGCCGCCCAGCACTGGGCGGATGGGGAAAACAATTTGGCGAATGTTTATATGCATGGAATCGGGGTGAAGCCGGACGAGCACCTGGCCTTCAAGTATTACCACCAGGCCGCGACCGATGGAAGCGCGGCTGCCGCCTACAACCTTGGCTATTGCTATGAAAACGGGTATGGACTCCCGAAAAACCTTGATTCCGCGAAACATTTCTACCGCATGGCCGCCAAAAAAGGTTATTCAATGGCCGTAAGCCGGTTGCGCCAAATCGAACCATAAATTTAAATACGGGTAGGGGTGGGCCCCCGCGCCTACCCCGCGGGGTGTCCGAGGGGTTGTCCCTGCCATCGACGGCCCCGACGGGTCTGCGCATTTTTTTACAGTTCTGTTCCCTTTTAATCCCCTCATTCCCTCTTTTTTACCTCGATTTAACATTGTCGAAACACTCCATTGAGTCCGTTTCCTTATAGTTCCCTGAAATTAAAAAGACAAGGAGAGTTTATGAAAGGATTTTTTTTATTCGTTTTGATGTTTGGAGGACTATTTTCGTTCGCCGCCACTCCAATATTTGCGAAGGGTGAAAAAATCGCCAGCGACCCGGCTGAAGTGGATTTGGGTGACTTGGTAAAAAGAGTCGGGGCGCTTGAAACCCTGAAGGATAATTTCAAATTCGGACTTTTGCTTCAGGCCAGGGCGGCATTGGATGACACGCCCAGTATTAAAGTCCTGGGTAATACGGTCACGGGAGGCCTGGACGACAGTGTGGTGCCGGGCGGTGCTGTTCATGACAATTTGTTTGCCCGCAGGGCGGAATTGAAGTTTTACGGCGGGTTTGCCAAAAATACCATTCAATACGCCGTCATGATTGATCCGGTGGGTGTGCCCGCCGCGACAAAGGGGTTGGTGCAGGATTACTACATTACCGTTTCTCCCATTCAATACTTGGATTTCACCGTCGGCCAGGCCAAATATCCCCAGGGGCTGGAGGGCCGAACCTCGGCGGGGAAGCTGGATTTCATCAACCGTTCCATCCTGGGTGGAAGTAATGGTTTGGGCGAACTCCGTGATTTCTTGGTCCAGGTTTCCGGTTCCAAGGTTCCTTTGGAACAGGATTTGACCCTGGATTACGCGCTTGCCGCGGTCAATGGTCAGGGCCGGAATAATCCCGAGAACAATGACAGTAAGGACGGCGCCGTCCGCCTGGGTTTTCAATACAGGGGCCTGTGGATCGGCGGGTCCGCCTACGACGGTTTCGAACAGGCGCCGGGAGCCCCCGCCCAGCTTGAAATGTGGCGCGCGGGAGCCGAGGCACAACTCGTCTTGGAAGGGGTTTTTCAGGAAAAAGACAGGTTGAAATTTCAAACCGAATGGGGCCAGGGTTCTCTGGTGAATGAAAACGGAATTACCAAAGCCGCCTTTGCCTCCGCAAGCGGGGGAACTGGAGTCAGTGGTTTTTACGCCGAAGGTGTTTACCGCTGGGCGGAAACCCGCCTGGGGGTTCGTTATGAATTGTGGGATCCCAAGGACATTGGCTTCAACTCTCCTGGTTTTTACCAGAATTATATTACGGCGGGGATGGACCAGTTTTTCTCGGGGGACCATTACCGCGTGTCCCTGAATTGGATTCACCCGATTTTGGACAGTTCCCTTGGGGGAGTTTTGGCCGCGGGTGAAATCGCGGAGGCCCAATTTGAGATGGTGTTTTGAAAGGGGAATTTAACGTGGAATTAACAAATGAAAA
>JAHFCG010000083.1 GCA_023249615.1 candidate division FCPU426 bacterium
GGACGCGAGACCAGCCCCCGAGGAAAAAGAAAAACCCTACTATGAAATAACCACGGTTGACGGCAAGGAGTGGCCCCATGAGCCTGGTTGTAGCGTTGAGGCGGTTCCGGTCGGAAACACCGCTCATTATGTGGTGAAGGATTCCAAAGGCAAAATTGACGGGATGTACCCCTTTTCCTCCGTTAGCTGTGTTCAGCTTTATGACCCCGAGGATGAATCGGCATAAGTTTAATTTTTCATTTAATCCTCGTGATTCCGGCCTTTGAATTGGAATCTAAAAAACCCTAAAACCTCACCCCTCGCCCAGCCCTCGTCCCTTGGCTTCCGCCCATAGGGAAAATCCCCTATGTACCCATCAGATTTTCCAGGGGCTTACGCCCCTAAAAACCCCGGGGAGCGAAATTTCACAACCGATACTCTTGGGCGAGGGTTTTTATTAATTTTCCCCCTCTCCATCGAGGGGAGAGGGAGGGGTGAGGGTGACTTTGTCCTGAGGTTAAAAAGTGTAAACTTCCAACCTTTTATTTCCAAATTACCTCACGGCTTTGAATACAATGGGGGCCATTATTCCGGGAGGGGTTCATTCATGCGAAAATTAATCAAGTTCGTCCTTATCCTCGCCGGAATTTTCGTGGTTCTTCTGGCCGGCGCCGCCCTTTACATCAAAATCAAATACCCGCCCGAGAAGATCAAATCCATCGCTGTAACCAAATTGTCGGAACTTCTAAAAAGGAATGTATCCTTGGGGGAAGCCCGGTTCGATGTGATGTCCGGATTTGTCCTGAAAGACCTGAAAATCAGCAATCGCCCCGGTTGGGCTCCGGGCAACATGGTTGCCGCCAAAAATATTTCCATTTCCTACCACCTTTACGATTTGGTGATGGGTTATTTCTCCAACCAGGTTATTTTGGGGGAGATCAAGCTGGATGAACCCAAAATCCTTATCGAACGCCGTGGCCTCAACTCCTTTAACTTTACCGACATCCTGGGGGAGACGAACCCTTCTGCCCCCGTGGCGGCCGCTCCTGCCGCGGAGTCCAAGCCGGCTGTTCCCCCAACCAAGGCGAAACCCAAACCCAAGGCCAAGAAAAAACACAGTAAAAAAGCTTCTCTTTCTCCTCCCAAGGAGGGCCCGGCCTTTTCCTCATGGTTCGCGGACCAGGCGTGGGCGGGAACTTCCGAAAGTGGAAGTAAACCGTCCATGATCGTTTCCATAAGCAGTATTTCAATCAATCACGGGAAGGTGGAATACCGCGACGAAACCATTAGTCCTGTTCAAACCTCGGATTTAAAGGATTTGAACCTGAAGGTCAAAAATATATCCATGATCGGGGGTAAAACCACTTTTAACCTCAGTACGCCCTTTGTTTTCTCGGGTTTGAAATATGATTTGGCGGTGGATGGGGTATTCCATTATTTCCATTCCAGCAAAACCCTCAAGGGGATGGAGGTTAAGGGGACGGTCAACGGTTTGGGTTTCGGGTTCTCGGGAGACGCCCTCGATATGGGAGGGAATTTAACCCCCGATATCAAGGGCAACGCCAGCCTGAACATGCTTCAGTTTTCAGGCTTGGTACCGAAAAGCCTCACCTCCATGCCCGATAGTTTGACCTTGACGGGACCGGCAGAGGTTAATTTTCATTTGACGGGGAAGATTAAAAGCGGATTGGAAGTGACGGGTCTGGCGGAGGGATCAGCCTTGGCCATCAAGTACAAGGACCTCTTCGTCAAGCCCGCGAAGTCCACTTGCTCGGTTGATTTTAAAAGCGTTATCGAAGAGAACGGTTCGTTTGACATCCCGACCTTTAAGGTTATTTACCAGGATTGGGAAGTGACGGGGGCCTTTCATCACAAGAATGGTTTGCCCTGGGCCTGCGAAGTCCACTCAAAATCACTCCCCTTCAAGGGGTTGCCGGGGATGCTTCCCAAATTGAAAAGCACTACTCTGGTGGGGGGTGGTTCTTTGGATATTGGCATCGGCCCCGGAAAGGGCGCCATTCCCATCAATATCAACGGGAAGGTGGTGCTCAAGGGCGTTGGAATTTCCCTGCCTCAGGGTTCTTATTTTCAAGATATGAATGGGCCGATAAATATCAGCGATAATGTGGCAAGGGTTCCTTCCATGACCTTTCAGGCTTTTGAGGGTTCGAACGCGTTGGGAGTCACCCTGAATGGGAATACCTCGGCTTACACCTTCGCTTTCAACCTAAAAAATGTTAACGGGCAAAAGGCCGTCAATTCCAGTATCGATGCCTTCGTGGTTAAGAGCCCAGAGGGCTATAAGGATAAATTGTACGGAAGCATGAATATGGTCTTTCAGGGTAGCGGCAGGGGTTTTTCCGCCGCCGAAATGGAGTCCAGCCTCGCGGGGTCGGGAACTTATAACCTGGTGAAGGCCAAGGTGAAAGGTTATGCCGCCATCAAGATTATCAATGGGCTTTTTGGGGAAAAGACCGATGAGTTTGTGTTCGATAAAATTGACGGAAATCTTTTGATTAAAAAACAGGTTTTGTCCTATACCGCGAACACGGTCGGAAGGCCGGGAACCATCAAGATTGTGGGCGGGATAAATTTTGATAACGTCTATACCCCGAACATGATGATCTGGTGCGATTTGAAAAGGCAGTACCTGGATTCGGAGGCGGTCCAGAAGCTTCTTCCCGGAATGGACCCCAACAAAATGGAATGCATCAAGGACGCTGAGGTCATTCCGGTGGATTGCAAGTTCACGGGACCGGCAAAGGACAACAATTATTCCTGGGATCGCGGCAGGTTGGAGAAGTTCATAGGGGATTGCGTGGCCAAAAAAGTCCAACAGCTCATCAAACAAAAATCCGAAGAGGTTGGCAAGGATTTAGGGGATAAATTGAAGGGTTTGTTCGGGAAGTAACTCAAACGATAATTTTGAATTCTTAGTTTTTAATTTTAAATGAAGGACATTTTCGCATCGCGAAAATACCAATAATTTAAAATTCAACATTCAAAATCAAAAATTGATTTCTAAAGGGCGGAGGAGACTCCGCTCTTTTTTGTTAAGGGGACCGTTTCGTGGACTTTCTTTTTAACTATGTTTATCAATTTCTGAAACGCTACCTGGGCTCAAGCAGGGCCTTGCCGGCGAAATCCAAAACCCTCATTTGGATGATCGGTCTTTATGACTTTAACTTCGCCCTTTCGAGCGTCTTCATCAACATCTTTCTTTTCAGGAAAGGCGACGATTGGACCGCGGTAGAACTTTACAACATGGTCATGTATGCCGCCATCATGGTGGCCTTCTGGATGGGAGGTCATATCGCCAAAAAGGTGAACCATCTTTTTCCCTACCAGATGGGGTTTGCTTTCAATGCCATGGTTTTTTTACTGGTGCTGGTTTTGAGGGAAGATACACACAGCCACCCCTGTCTTTTGGGGCTCTTTTCGGGTTTGGGTATTGGTTTTTATTATCTGGGCCAGCATTCACTAACGATGGACCTGACCGAACCCAAGGACCGCGATTATGTTTTTTCCCTTTCCCTTTTTCTTTCCTCGATTCTTCGGATCCTCGGCCCGGCCCTGGCGGGGTGGGTCATTTTGGCTTTTAAAGGCGGGGATTCAAATTCCTCGCTGGGTTATTACATCACCTTCGCCGTGACACTCCTTCTTTATCTGGGGTTGATCTATAAAAGTTTCAAACTCGAGACGCCGCCCCAGCCCAAAGGGGGGTTTGAGTTTTGGAAGGTATTGACCTTTCGTGAAAACAGGGACTGGAACCGCCAAATGTCCGCCCAGTTTGTTTTGGGTTTGAGGAATGGGGCTTTCTGGTTTGTCATTGGGGTTTTGGTTTACCAGGTTTCCAAGAATGAGGGGATTGTCGGGAACTATTCCATGTTCACGAATTTCATGGCGGTTTTGACGGCTTACGGGCTTACCCGCTGGGCTGAAGCGAAAAACCGCCGCAAGGGTCTTTTAATCTCATCCCTTATTACCTGGTCGGCCTGCGCTTTTTTGGCGGTCAAGATTAATTATTTCTCTCTTTTGGTTTACGCTGTTTTGACCGCGGTGGGGGTGACCTGGTTCATGGTTACTTTCGGGGTTTTCGCGTTTGAGGCGGTGGACGGCGCGAGGGAAGCCAAAAAATACAAACTGGAATACCTTGCGGTCCGTGAGGTTCCCCTGTGGGCGGGGAGGTCCATTGGTTTGGGAGGGATGATGGTGAGCCAGCATTACCTGGGGGAGGCGGGGTTGCGCCTGTCCTTGCTGGTGTTGGGGTTTATGCACATGGGGGTTTTTCTCTTTCTGCCTAAGGCCAAAAACACGGAAGGTTAAGCACCAAGGGCGCCAGGTTCACCAAGAACCATGAAAATAATACATTTCTAAGTTTGATAAAGCCAAAGATCGTAACCTAATAGTAGAATTTGGGTTTAGAATTGAAAAGAATTTGATGCTCAAAAGCCTTCTTGGTGAACTTGGTGCCCTTGGTGGTGAAAACGGTTTGGAGGTTTAAGTGATTTACGCGATTGGTGATATACACGGGTGTAAAAACGCCCTCGAGGATTTGCTTATCCAACTTCCCTTAAAGGAGGAGGATGAGGTTGTTTTCCTGGGGGACTATATCGACCGCGGGCCTGACAGCAAGGGCGTAGTGGAATATCTGCTTAAAAACCGGCGGCCCAATTGGCGTTTCCTGAGGGGGAACCACGAACAAATGCTGTTGGAATGGCTGGGAACCCCGAACGCCCAAACGGCGGGGAACTGGCTTTTAAACGGCGGCCACCAGACGCTCCAGTCCTACGTGCCGGCCAAAAACCTTGATGAGTTAAGAGGGGAGGGGGCCCACATGATATTGCAATCCCACATCCATCCTTTTCACGCCGAGTTTTATAACTCGCTTCCCTATACCTATGAGACCGCGGATTATTATTTTTGTCACGCCGGGATCAATCTGGACAATCCCTTAAACGCCCAGGATCCGGACGATTTACTCTGGATCCGCCGCAAGTTCCTGGAAGACCCCCGCCCCACGCCGAAACTGGTGATTCACGGCCACACTCCCATTGAAAAGGTTGATTTAACCCGGGACAGGATCAACTTGGACACCGGATGCGTTTATGGGGGCTTTTTGACGGCGTTGTCCCTTCCTGAAAAAAAGATTTACCAAACCAAACAAACGTAAAGAGGATTTTTCCCTGAATTAATCCGCCGCGCTCCCAAAGTGTTCAATATCAACTGCTTAAAAAAACAGGTGGAAATTTACGGTTGGGAGGCTGATTTGAAAGAGTATTACCGACTAAGGGACGGGTTCGTTAAACCCGGCGCGGCGGAAGAGTCCAGTATCTGGTTGTACTCCGTTCCCACCGAAATGGAAACAAAGGAACTGCTGGAAACCCTTCACCGGGATGGACATGCCCTGGAATCGGCGCTAGATCCGGACGAGATTTCCCGGTTGGAGAAAATCGGTGACGATCTTCTCGTGATTTGGAAGCGACCCAATAGCACGGTTTTCGCGCGGCAGTTTAAGCTCGAGGTTTCCTCGGTGGGTTTGTTTTTAAGGAAGGATCGTTTGGAGATCATTTTGTCCGAGGGTGTTATCCCCTTTGTTGACAAGGAATTTCATGGTGTAGGCAGTCTACCGGACGCCTTGCTGAGGATTCTTCAACACACGATCCATCATTTTCTCGACCACTTGAAGGCAATCAAGGTCCTTACCTCCGATATTCAGTCCAAATTAAACACTTCGCTGGGGAATCAATATCTGCTCCAAATGTTCACTCTGGGAGAGGATTTGATTTATTACATCGACGCTTTGCAGGCTAACTCAGCCGTCCTGGGGAAGCTTCAAAAAGATGGGGAAAAGCTTGGGTTTTCCAAAACGGAACTGGCCATGATGGAGGACGTGATGATCGAACATCACCAGTGCTGTAAACAGGCTGAAATTTACTCGAATATTCTCTCGGGTCTCATGGATACCCGAGCCAGCATCATCAACAACAACATGAATAATCTCCTGAAGAACTTGACGATTCTCAACATCGTTTTTCTCCCCTTGAATTTGATCGCAGGTGTGGGGGGGATGTCGGAATTCAGCAATTGGACAAAGGGAATCGATTGGAGAATTTCTTATCTCGTTTTTGGGATTGTGATGGTGCTTTTTGGATTACTTCTGTGGCGGGTTTTAATCCGTTATATGCGTTAAATTTTTTTCAGCAACACGGAACCTTTTTTCAAATCGCGAGGCGGCTTGCCGCAGGGCCATTTCCGCGTGGAGATTTTGATTTTGAGAATACCGGGCAAAGGCAAGAAGAAACTCCCCTGCCGCAGCCTCCTTTTGAAGTTTTCCACTTTTTGAATTTTTTAAAAATTTTGTCCAAGCCGTTTTGAGTCCTTTCCCGGGGACCGATTTTTGGTTTGAGGGGGAATTTTTTGAAATTTTCTCATACATCCGCTGGGCGCGAAGAAGAGCGGGAAGTGATTTGGGGAGGCCGTCCAGGGCGGACCCGCGCTCGGGTTTCTCCCGGCGTTTGAGTTCCTCCCACTTCTTGTTGATGTCGGAAATCTTCCGGCTGGATTTACCGAAAACATGGGGGTGGCGCCTTACCAGTTTATCCCCGATGGTTTTGGCTACGTCCTGCAGATCAAATTTTCCCTTTTCCTTGGCAAGTTGGGCGTGAAAAACGACTTGAAGCAGCAGGTCGCCCAACTCCTCCCGCAGATGTTCAGGGTCTCCGCTGTCGATGGCCTCAAGCGCCTCGTGGGCTTCTTCCAAAAGGTATGGTTTAAGGCTCTTGTGGGTTTGTTTTTTGTCCCAGGGACACCCATCTCTTGACCGCAATCGGGCCATCAATTTTTCAAGGCGTTTAAGAAAATCCATCTTGCCTCCTGAGTGGGGGGACTTTAACATGAAGATGATTCGAAAGCCATCTCGTCCTAAGGAAGCCAATGTCGTCCAATAAATGGGTAAAAATTCTGCTGAAAGTTCCAGGCGCATCCAAGGTAAGGGCCCATCTTTTAAAGGAGGGTCACACGGAATTGGAGGCTGAAAACGGCGCCGCGGTGATGACGGGATTGTTCATTTTCCTTTTGGTTATCGTGTTCAACAGTTTTATTTACGGATCCGCGCGCAGGACCCTAAACCTGGCCTGGATTTACTGCCAGGAAAACCCAACCCAGGGGGTAGTGATCGGTCTCGTGGGGACGATGGTTTTTTTTATCGCCCTTTTCATCTATCTGGGGGTCAGGTCAAAAGGGAAAAAAGAAAAGGAGTACCTTGAACGCCAGGAACGTCATAAAATCCATGAAAAGCACCAGCATATCCATAAAGGCGCCATGGGGAATTTTGAGGAAGTCTTCCGATTCCGGTTGGCGGAGAAATATCCCCATATTGAAATTAAAACGGTCCACACCGTTGACGCGATTCCGCGAATCCGCTTTCAGGTCCAGCGCTTTAACACGGAATTGGGCGGCCCGGTCGATCAAAATTACGAGCTTTTTCGGGACACGCTTTTCTCCGACACCCTCCATGTTATTGAAACCGTTTTTGGAATCACCGAAAACATCCCCTCGGTTAATGTGGACGCCCTGATGAATTTCATCAGCCGTACCGCGAAATATTATGACGGTGCGGTTCTCAGTGTTAAAGCGGACAGGGATGTTTTTAACCGAATCGACCGCGCGAAGTTCAAGCCTTTTAAAATATTAACCGCTTTTGATCTTCGGTATAACGATGGAATGGAGGTTCAGGCCTTTCCGGAAGAGGAAAGTAAAACCGCCAAAATCCTCGAACGGATCAAGGAAAAGGCCCCGAGAATCAACGTGCGGTATGAGGATGCCAAGGTGAAAGTGAATGACGGTTGGGAAAAGCCAAAATTCGCGGATGAGGCCTTTATCAAGCAGGAAACGTTGAAAGGGAAGGAGTTGAACGCCCTTCCTCTACCGAAATTCCAGGAGTTAATTCTTCATTTCCTTTCCAAGATGAGTTTTGACGTATTGGGAGTGAAAAATATTCCGGGAGGAACCATCCAAATCCAGGCGGATTTTCACCATCCGGTCATCGGGGGTAATTTTATTATTCTCGCCCGGCAATATCCCGAAACTACCCCGGTTCACGCCGATCTAGTCCGGGCGTTGGATGAGCAGGCTCGTGAAGAATCCTGCAAAAGAGGGATATATATAGTGACCGGACGATTTACGGAAGAAGCTAAGAACATCACGAAAAAACTCGCGATTGACTTGGTCGATGGTGAAAGGCTAACGAGTTCCCTGGAAGGCCCCCCTTTTGACAGTCGTTGGACTTTTAGAGTAATTGATGAAAAGGGCGTCCAAACTGATTTGAGCAAGATGCCCTTGATGAGTTTTGAGAAGGAGGTTGATTTGTTCCTAAAAAGCCTCGGGTTTCGGGTCGAAAAGATTCGAAGGGTTCCGGGCGGGGCGATTGTTGCCGTCGCGGAGTTTCCCCATCCCATCTCCGGCGGAAAGTTTACCGTCATGGCCCGCCAGTTTCCGGCGGATGAAAGAGTAAACGCGGAATTGGTCAGTGAATTGGGGCACGTCATGAATTCCGAATTTTGTCATCGGGGTTTGTTGATGGTGACTTCGGATTACGCCATGGACGCCAGGGCCCTTGCCCGATTTTCCGGGGTTGAATTGGTGGATCGGAATCTTTGGGAAAATCTTCGCCGTCATATTTGAGACTCAAAAACAACTTTGAATGGTTGTTTGAAGCACCAAGGGCACCAAGTCCACCCATAAAAGCAAAGCGGATTATTTTGTTTTAAAAAATCATCATTTTTGGTGTCCTTGGTGAACTTGGTGGTGAAATTAGTTTTGTTCGTTGTTGATTGAGCACTTGACAGATAAATGAAGAGGAAGTATTCATGTGGTAACTTTTTTTCCAGGAGGGTTCCTTTGCCTCGCAAACGTAATGACGAAGAAAACATGGAAGATGAGGATTTGGAAGACAAGGCCGTGGAGGAAGATGACGACGATGAGGACGACGAGGATGATGACACCATCGATTTAGATTCCGCCGAGGAAGAGGAAGAAGACGACGATGACGTGGATGACGACGATGAGGACGAAGACTCCAGTGATTCGGTCGAGACCATTGAACGAAAAAAATTGTTCCAGGCACAGGCCGAGGAAGTTCTCGAAACCCTGACCATGGATGACGTCAAGGATGTCCTGAAGGAATATGAACTTGAACCTTCCCTGGCCCCGAAATTGAAGAAACACCTCGTTGAAGTCATAAATGAGGGGGAAGTGTTTACCATGGATGACGCCTGGGAAGAGGCGATTGAAAGGCTTGAGGAGTAGAAAAACCGTTGACCGTCCGCAGTCGTCGGGCAAGGATTGATACCAAAACCCCTTGAAGGCTAGTCCTTCCGGGTTTTTTTGTGGGCTCCCCCAGGGGAAAAGTCTGTGTTAAACTCTTCCCGCCATGATCAAGGAATATTTTTCCAATTTAAAAAATCTCTGGCTGGGTCCCGCCGAATTTTTTGAAATGAATTTGGGCTCCGAGCCGGAAAAACACGCGATAAGGTTCGCGGCCCTGACAAGCCTTCTGGTGGCTTTGGAGCTGGGCCTGGTGGAAATTCTTTCGGACAGCTCCAAGGTTACCGTGGGAATTATTCTGGCCCTTATGCTGATCGGAATGCCTTTCCTGATTGTTTTGTGGGTTTACCTTTGGACGGCCTTTATGCGGCTTTGTGCCTACCTTTTGGGGGAAAGCCTCCCCGCCGACAAGGTTCGATTGGTCGTCGCTTATTCGGCAGCCGGCCTTGTGGCCCTGGGTCTTGGTTTTGGGGTTGGAATCTGGCTCGCTTTGATGGTTTTTGTTTTCCAGGTGATTGGGATCGAAAAAATACTTGGTTATTCCCGCTGGACCGCCGCGGTCTATGTCGGGCTTCCTTTCTCCCTGATCGCGGTGTTGGCCGGTTTTTTTACCCTGATGTTTAAGGTCATTAAATGAGTCCTAAAAAATCCATCCGAAAAAGAACACAAACCCTTTACCCTGCCGTCGCGGCGCCGGAAATCCCCGAACAAAACCTCTTCACTTCCTACCGCTGGGGATGGTATTTCTTTTCGATGATGATTCCCTTCGCGGGAATTTTCATCGCCCTTCTTTTATTTGACGAGGAAACCCGTGAAGTCCGCCGGGTGGGAAGAACCTGTCTTTTAATCGGGTTCCTCATCTGGGTTGTTTTCCCGGTGGTGGTACTTTTGGGAATATTGCTGGTGGGCGCCCTGACCGCTTTTTCGTTTGTTTCCGACATGATGCCAACGGATTAAAAAAATTTCACCGCAGACACGCAGAGAGCGCGGAGCAATAAAACATTAAGTCTGAAACGTCTTTAAACAAACAACGTCCGAAGTGAATTACTTTTTTTAAAAGGCTTCTTCGAAACGCTGTGTGATATTTTTTTGATTTTTCTGTGTTCTTTGCGAGCTCTGCGTCTCTGCGGTGAAAGGTCGTTTTTATGCCTTCAGTTTTAATCACCGGCGGGACAAGGGGAATCGGATTTTCCCTTTGCAGGGCCTTTGTCGAAAAGGGCTGGAACGTCCTGACCTGCTACCACCAGGATGAGGAGTCGGCCAAGGTGGCCCAAACAGCCCTTTCCAAAATTTCCCCTGAATTTACAGTTGTGAAGGCTGATGTTTCCCTTGAAGAGCCTGTATCTCTCCTGGTTCAAACCGCCCTTGAAAAGTGGACAACCCTGGACTGTGTAATCCATAACGCGGGGGCCACACAAAACGCGAGAATTCTTAACGTGGAGGAGGATTCCTGGGACGCCACGATGGGGGTTCATTTAAAAGGCGCCTTCTGGTTGTCCAAGGCCTGCCTGCGCCCCATGATGAAACAAAAGTCGGGTCACTTTATCTTTGTTTCCTCCGTAGTGGCGAGTACGGGGAATATCGGCCAGGCCAGTTATGTGGCCGCAAAAGCGGGGGTGACGGGCCTGATGCGAAGCCTTGCTCAGGAATACGGCTCCAAGAACATAAGGGCGAATGTGGTTTGCCCCGGGTTTCACAAGACCCGGCTGTCGGACGGCCTTTCACCCGAGGCGGAAGAGGCCATCCGAAAAAAACACTTTCTGAAAACGACCGCTAATATCAACGAGGTGGGCGAATTCATGGTTTGGCTGGCGGGTACACAGTCCATTTCGGGCCAGATATTTAATCTCGATTCCCGATTGCCTGGTTGGATTTGACTTGGAATGACCATTTGAAAATGGAAAATGAATAATGGGAACAAAACCTGATTCTATCGTGGTAACCGGGTGGGGGATGGTGACCCCGTTGGGGGTCGGTGTTGACCAAACCTGGAAAACCTTGATGGGCGGGGGAAAGCCGACCTATAACCTGGAGGGTCCCGAATGGAAGGCGTTTAAAAACCCGAAGGCGGCCCGGAATGTAAGCGCTCAAATCCCGAACGATCTTTTGGAAAGAGACCGCTCCCTTCAGCTGGGGGTAGTCGCGGCGGAAGAAGCCTGGAACCACGCTGGATTATCAAAAGTTCAAAAAGACCGGATTGCCACCACATTCTCTTCCAGTAAGGGGGGGATGATGAGTCTCCTGTCCGCCAACTCCAATCCATCAAGTTCCAGGGATTTTCTCGCGGATTATTTTCCCCATTCAGCCGGCCAACTTTTGAAACAACGCTTGGGATTTTGCGGTCCGACCTTTTCGGTTTCCTCCGCTTGTTCAACAGGATTAGGCAGCCTGGCTGGCGCGGCGAGATTATTAGGGGATGGGGAATGCGACGCGGTTTTGGCGGGCAGTACCGAATCTTCCATTCATCCCCTGATTTACGCCGGGTTTAACAACATGGGACTTTTCAGTGAAAAGGATGGGGGACCCGCCCCTTTTGATTTGGAACGGGACGGTTTCTTGATGGGGGAAGGGGCGGCGTTGATGGTTTTGGAAAGGGAAGATTCCGCCCGTCTTCGAAAGGCTCCGATTCTCGTAAGGCTCTCGGGCTGGGCCTTGGGCGCTGACGCCTATGAGGCTTTGGAAATGGAACCGCAAGGACGCAGTATCGTTCCGGTCATTGAAAAGGCCCTTCGAATGGCGGGATTAAAACCCTCGGATATTGGGTATATCAACGCCCACGGCACCGGCACTAGAATCAATGATCAATGGAATCCCGGGCCCTGTTTGAGATATTTGGCGGGTCCAAAACCTGGGTGAGTTCCACCAAGGGGGCCACGGGCCATTTGCTGGGCGCGGCGGGTAGCGTTGAGGCGGTATTATCCGCCATGGTTTTGATGAACCGGGAGATTCCCGAAACTCGAAATTTGACAAACCCTGATCCCGAGTGCCGGGTAAGGCATGTGGAAAAGGGTGGGGTGAAGCAGAATGTGGAACACGTTCTTTCGCTCTCGTACG
>JAHFCG010000206.1 GCA_023249615.1 candidate division FCPU426 bacterium
CCGTTCTCACCTATACCCAATACGAGAGGACCATTCTTCTTCAAACCGCCAAGTTTCTGCCGGAATATAAGGGGCGCTTCAACCAGATCATAAAAAGAATCAGCGACCTTTCGGTGCCGTTTCAAAAGCAGGATGTGGTTCTCCCGGAGTTCCAGGGTTCCTACAGCATTAAATACGTCTTGCCGGCTCTTGTTCCGGGGATGTCCTACGAGGGTCTTGAAATATGGGATGGCGGCTCCGCAGTTTTGGCCTATAACAAACTGATTAATCCTGAGGTGGCTTCGACCGAAAAAGCCAAAATCCGGAAGAATCTATTGGAATATTGCGGGCAGGATACGATGGCCATGGTGAGATTGGTTGAGGTTTTAGGGAGTCGGAAAAGTGATTTGTGATGACAGGCGCTTTTCTTGCCCTGGAATCCCTCTTGGCAAGCCCGCCAGGGGGAAAAGTTTCCGCTCCGCGGGGCTAATTCAAGTAAAATTTATCGGCGGTTTAACGGCGGTTTTTCGGCGGAGGCACCCATTCCTATTTATGTCTGACACCTTTCCCATTATAAAAGCTGGGAAAGAAATGTCCGCGCGGGAACAACGGTAGGTTCGTCCCGTTTGAAACAATCGGCCTGGACATAGTCCATTTCCAATACCACCTGAAAAGCGTGGGGCGCCTTCAGTTGTCTCTGAAAATGACCCAGGTTGGGGTCCAGCCGGTCATCCGATTTTTTCACCTCCACTAAAAACCAGGGATTCCGGTTTTTAATGACCACAAAATCCGATTCCCGTTTTTCCTTGTCACGCAGGTATCTCAACTCAAAAGTTCCCAGTCCCAGGTCGGTCCAACCTTCCACCGCCTTGAGAAGGTGGCAAGCCACGAAGGTCTCCGCGCGGGCGCCCGGGTCGGACACTTCCGCCCAATCCCTCAAATACCACTTGGGTTCCTTGCGCAGGGAACGGGCGATGCTCGCGGTCCAGGGGCGGATACGGAAACCATGATGAAGGGATTCCAACGTGTCAATCCAACGCCGGATGGTATCCACCGCCACGCCAACCGATGGGGCGATGTTCGAGTAGGAAAGCTGCTGCGCGGAACGTTCCTCCAAAAGCGCGGCCAGAACCTCAAGGTGTGATACTTCTTGGATTCGGGTGAGGTCCCGGAGGTCCTCTTTTAACAGCTGGTGACGGCGGAGTCTTTGCCACTTCCGGCTGAAAGTAGGCTCGCGTTTGAGAAAGGGTTCGGGAAATCCGCCGTGTTCCCAAAGGGCCTTGAATTCCTTTTCCGGCGGGCGCGAAGGGGGATGGAGCGGCGTATCGGGCGGGGCGGTCCTTAAAATCTCAGCGACGCTAAAGGGGTGCATCCGGTACAGGAAATAACGTCCCATGAGACTGTCGCCTCCCCGCCGAAAAGTCTCAAGCCTTGAACTGCCGGTGACCAATAACCTTGTTTTTTCAGAGTAGGTATCGAAGAAGCCCTTGAGGAACCCCTTCCACTTGCGATACTTGTGAAGTTCGTCAAAAACCAGAATAGGCAGGCGGGCGCTCAAACGGCTAAAGCCGTCCTTGTCAGCCACCGCCGCCGGGCCGGAAAGAAAAAGCCTGCGGTCGTCCAAGTTGTCCCAGTTGTGGTAGGCGTCGCCCAGGGCGCGGCAAGTCGTGGTTTTGCCTACCTGCCGGGGGCCAGTTACCCAAACCATCTGGCGGTGTTCGGAAAGATGTTTGGCAAAGATGGTGTCATAAAGTCTTTTTTTCATGGTGAGGCCATTGTACGAAACGTCGTAAAACGGTCAAGACTAATTTACGATAGATGCGTAAAAGGTCGGGTTTGGCCCTGGGCTGAGGCTTCAAGCCGAAGCCCCGCCTTGGAGGTGTCGGGGCGGGTACATAAAGCCCTGAGCCCCAGGCCCTCAAGCTGGTTAACCCAGCCCAAAGGTCTATCGGAGGGCCTGGCCCTTTGTCCCTTTTTTTTAGGCCTCTCCCGGCCTGTCCGCCGACTGGTTTGGCATAGCCGTTTGTTCCTCGGCTTTTCCTCCGTAGCTATTTGTCCCTCGAAGCTCAAAGAGCGAAGTGGGATAGCGTAGGAGGAAGCTCAAGGAGCGTAGTGGGATGGCGAAGCCCGAAACCAAGTGAGCGAAGGGGGAATACGGCTTGTCCACCGAAGCCAAGTGGGCGAAGGCGGAACGACGGGGTTCAGTAAAAATCGACCGGGAAGATATTGTTTGATGTGAAATTGGGGGAATAAACAGGCTGGAATGTGGTTGGAAATAAATGGAGAGGAAGGGAAGGAAAAGGTTAAAAACAACGGGTAAAAAGCTTGGGTTGGTTTTTCGAAATGCCTAATTCAAGACCCCAACGTTCGAATCTAAAAAGTGTTTAAAGTGGTCACGTACCTAAAATGGATAATGGCTTGTCTGCCGAAGCCGCTTGTTCTCCATGGCCAGCGTGGCGAAGGGGGGTGGCGAAGATAGATCTTACACCATGGGCCTTTTGCTCCCCGCCTCGTTGGGTATGTTTACCTGGATTTATTTAAATAATTAAAGACCGGGCGGCTTGCCGGTTTATGTGGCAGGTCATAAAAAACCTCCTCCTAAGGCCTTATCCTATGGCTCGTGAAAGATTTAGCTCCACGCTTTGATTTCCGGTGAAAAAGGTCGAAATCGTGGACCCCAGGGTCAATCTGAAAAACATTCGATTTTATTTCCTTTTGTTATCCGTTTTTTTCTTTGTGATGCTTTTTCACTCCTGCGGCAATAATTCCAATAACCCCACGGGCCCTTCCGCACCCGTGAATAACCGGACCCCCACCCCAACACCGACCGCGTCCGGGACTTATAGTCCCACCCTTACGATTACGGATACGGACACTATTATTTTCACCCCTACATCAACCGCGACCAACACATCGACCCCCACCTTTCCAGACACTCCCACCAACACCGCCACCAATTCCATGACGGATACCCCCACGAAAACCCCAACGAACTCCGCCACATCAACCCCGACGCTCACGCCCACCAATACCCCCATACCTGTTTACACGCTCACCGTTAACCTGACCGGATCTGGTTCCGGTACCGTAACCTCCTCCCCTGCTGGAATTAGTTGCGGGGGAACTTGTTCGGCCGGATTTTTGGATGGAACGACTGTTTTCTTGACCGCGGCCGCGGGTTCCGGAAGCAATTTCGCGGGTTGGTCGGGGGGTGGTTGCTCCGGCACTGGATCCTGTTCTTTAGCCATGTCCTCGAATCGCAGTGTAACAGCCCTTTTCAACCTGAACCCGACACCCACCAATAGCCCCACGTTTACTCCAACCCCGACCCCCACGTTAACCCCCTCAGATACTCCTACCAGGACTCCAACGCCCACCGCGACCCGAACACCGACGGTGACTCCCACCGATACCCCGACCCTGACTCCGACGAAGACTCCGACACCCACTCCCACCGATTCCCCGACTGCAACCCCCACGCCTACCCCCACATCCACACCCCATTTACTCAACCAATGGACCGGCGCGGGGATTCACAATCCCGTTGGAATCGCGGTGGATTCCGGGGGCTTGATTTATGTCGCGAACGCTAACGGTGTTTATTCCATCGAAAAATTTAATTCCTCCGGGACTGACTTGGGGACCTTTACCACGACCGCCTTGAATGGTCCCGAGGGGATCGTTTTTGATAGTTTGGGAAATTTATATGTCGCCAATGCAGGTAGTAATAAAGTTGAAAAATATAATTCGTCGGGGAGTTACTTGGGAACATTCGCTTCCATCGGCCTGAACGGTCCGGCCGGGATCGCGTTCGATTCAACGGGAAATTTATTTGTCTCGTGCATGAATATTAATACGATCCGAAAAATAGGTCCCACCGGGACGGATATGGGTGTTTTCGCCTCCGCCGGGTTGAATGTCCCTTTTGGGCTGGCCTTTGATGTTT
>JAHFCG010000084.1 GCA_023249615.1 candidate division FCPU426 bacterium
TTGAAACCTGCATTCCGGGATCATTGGTACCGGCCTTGTTGGATGACGGCATCAGCGGGCGGTTCTTTAGGGCGCAGGATTACTCTGGTTTAAGTTTGGAAGAGGCTTTGCAAAAAGGGTCGAAGCTGAAGGTTTAGAAACCCTCGTCGGGGTAGGCTTCCTTATCGGTGGCGGGTTTCTTTTCCTGGCCCTCGGGAACTGTTTCTTCCTCGGCACCGGGAGTTAAGGAAACCGTGGGAACGGCCTTTACGACGGGCTGGGCTTCCATTTCCAAAATATCCCCGCCCGTGGAAGTATTGTTCGAGGTTCCTCCCGCCGTATCCTCTCCTGAAGGCCCGCCTCCCGCTCCCGAATGAATGTTACAAAGTTTCGTGGGGGCCGTTTCCTTCTTGAAGACCTCATCCCTGGTTCGGGGGCAGCGGGCGCCGGCCACAAGGCCCGTATCCAGGCAAATTTTCTTTTTCACGAATTCGGTCTCGGATCCCTTGGGAGGTTCAAAATCCTTCGGGGGCTTTCCGGCTGTCGCGGACTTCATGAACTCAGCCCAAATCGGAGCGGCGGTTTCTCCGCCTGTTTGCTTCTTCCCAAGGCTTTGACGTTCGTCATAGCCCACCCAGACCCCGCAGGCCAGGTCGGGAACATAGCCAATAAACCAGGCGTCCACGTTGTCGTTGGTGGTTCCGGTTTTACCCGCCGCGGGATAAGTGAAACCCAGGCGCCGGATGATGCGTCCCGTTCCGTGGTCGATAACGTCCTTCATCGTATTCACCATGATGTAGGCCACGTGGGGGTCCAAGACTTCCTGCACGACCGGGGTGTTGTTTTCAAGGACATGGCCCGAGGAATCCTTCACCGAAAGGATGCCGAATGGCTCAACCCTTACGCCCTGGTTGGCGAAAACCGAGAAGGCCTGGACCATTTCCAAAAGTGTAACTTCCGAGGTTCCCAAACCCAGTGAAAGGTTTGGCGCGATTTTGGTTGTGATTCCCAAACGGCGGGCCATGCTGACGACCGGCTGGATGCCCAGTTTTTCCAAAAGCTTGATGGTGACGACATTGATGGAATACATGAGGGCGGTGTGGAGGGTCGTGGGGCCGCGGAACTTGGTGGAGAAGTTGACCGGCCTCCAGGGTTTTCCCGTGGAGGGATCGGGATAAACCACGGGGGAGTCGAGGAAAACATCGGCCATGGTATAGCCGTTCTCGATGGCGGCGGCGTAAATGATGGGCTTAAAGGAAGAACCCGGCTGGCGGTGGGCCTGAATGGCGCGGTTGAAGACGCTCTTGCGGAAGTCGACGCCTCCAATCATGGCGCGGATGGCTCCGGTATGGGGATCGATGGCCAACAAGGCGCCCTGAATTTGCTGGGTCACCGGGATATTCGTCAGGCGGTTTTTGCGGGCGAGAATCTCGGCGTTTTCCAAACCCTTGGCGAGTGTTTTTTGGGCGGCTTCCTGAAGCTTGAAATCAAGGGTGGTGTATACGGAAAGGCCGCCCTTATAGACGGCGTTGGAACCGTAACGGGATTCCAATTGCTGGCGGACATATTCCACGAAATAAGGAGCGTTTTGGACCTCGATTTTTTTCAGCTCGATGGGGGTGTTCTTGGCCTCGGTGGCCTCCTGCAGGGTGATAAAACTTTTATCCGCCATGGTGTTCAAAACAAGATTGCGCCGGCTTAGGGCCGCCAGGGGATGCTTGTAGGGGTCGTAATCATTTGGGGCCTTGGGGAAGCTTGCCAACATGGCGCATTCAGGAAGGGTGAGTTCCTCCACGTGCTTGCCGAAATAGGTTCGGGAGGCCGACTCGGCGCCGTAGGAACCCTCGCCGAAATAAATCTCATTCAAATACATTTCGAGGATTTGGGGCTTGGTGTAGTTCCGCTCGATTTGGAGGGCCAACAGGGCTTCGCGGACTTTACGGGTGATGGTTTGTTCATGGGTCAAAAAGAGATTTCGGGCCAACTGTTGGGTAATAGTGCTTGCGCCTTGGAGGCGGCTTTTATGGAGGACGTTATTTACGAAAGCCCTGGCGATTCCCACGGGGTCGACCCCGATGTGGCGGTAAAAGCGTTCGTCCTCAATGGCAATGACCGCGTTTTGAAGGGTCAGGGGAATTTTTTCCAACGGAACCAGCGTTCGCTGTTCCAGCCAGAGCTGGCTGATAAGGTCGCCGTTGATGTCGAAAACACGGGTGGCCTGCGAGGGTTTGAACTCGTTGAGGTTGGTAATGTCGGGCAGGTCCTGAAGCTGGGCGTAAAGAACGCCCCCGATAATGCCGACCAAAGCGAAGGTAATGGCGAAGGCGGCTTTCAGGAAGGTGAGGAATGAGCTTTTGGCTTTTTCGATCGGCAATTTAATTCCTTTGAATACATTGGCCGCAAATTGGCGCGAATGAACGCTGTGAAAATCGATCAATCATGAAGAAAATCAAATTCTTAACGCGGATTTTTAAGACTTCTTTTTTCAGATTCTATTGGCGTAAATTTGCGCTGATTTGCGGCTCGGCCTCGGTTTTGAGTCGCTCATTATATCCATGGCGCCCATTTTTCAACAGCCCGTTAAAGCCTCTTTTGTTATCATGTGGGCTCATGAAAACAACTTTTTCAAAAACTCCCGAGCAACAACTGGAAGAAATTCTTCGGGGAACCTCCGAAGTTATTTCCAAACACGAGCTGTTGGACAAACTCAAGGAATCCCACAAAGAGGGAAGGCCCCTCAAGGTGAAATGGGGAGCGGACCCCTCGGCCCCTGATATTCATCTGGGCCACACGGTGGTTCTTCGCAAGCTCCGGACCTTTCAGGACCTCGGCCACATTGTTCAATTTTTAATCGGGGACTTCACCGCCATGATCGGCGACCCCACGGGAAAATCCGTTACCCGAAAAGCCCTCAGCAGGGAAGAGGTTGAGGTTAACGCCAAGACCTATCTTGAACAGGTCTTCAAGGTGCTGGATAAGGAAAAAACCGAGGTGGTTTACAACAGCCAATGGTGCCGGCCCATGGCTTTTGACGATGTCATCCGTCTGGCTTCAAAATACACGGTGGCCCGAATCCTCGAACGGGACGATTTCACCAACCGGATGAAGGAACAAAAGCCAATCAGCCTCCACGAGCTTTTGTATCCCCTCATCCAGGGCTATGACTCGGTTGTGTTGAAATCCGACGTGGAAATGTGCGGGACGGACCAGAAATTCAATTGCCTGGTGGGGCGGGCCCTTCAGGAGGAGTCGGGGCAGAAACCCGAGGTCATCATCGCCATGCCCCTGATGGAGGGTCTGGACGGCGTGAAGAAGATGTCCAAGAGCCTGGGAAATTATGTGGGGGTGACGGAAACCCCAAATGAAATGTTCGCCAAATTGATGAGCCCTTCGGATGAGCTGATGTGGCGCTATTACGAATTGCTTTCCGATTTACCCTCGGAAGTCTGGAAGGAACGGAAAGCCAGGGTGGCCAAGGGTGAGTACCATCCCAAGCAAGCCAAGATGGAATTGGCCCAGGAAATTACCGCGCGTTTTCACGGGGCCGCCAAGGCCAAGGAAGCCTGGGAATATTTTGAGAACCGGCACAATATGGACCAGTCGGTAGATTACGCGAAGGTCAAAGTGGCCCCCGGCGCCCACAAGGCGGCGGATTTTATGCTGATGGTCGGCGTCGTTAAAACCAAAAGCGACGCGAAGCGCCTGATTGAGCAGGGGGCGGTCGAGTGGGTGAACGGGAAACAGGAGAAACGGAAGATCGCCTCGTTCAATGAATTGGTTGAAATCGCCGATGGAGAAACAGGTCTTATCCGTTCTGGTAAAATTTTCCTTAAAATCATAACCACTTAAAAGGCAGATTGAACCACCAAGGGCACCAAGTTCACCAAGAACTACAAAAAGCATGATTTTTCCAAGACATAACAAACTTTTTCTTTAATCTTTCTTGGTGAACTTGGTGTCCTTGGTGGTCAAATTTCTTTGTCTTTTCCGGTTTTTCCTAGCCTTCCTTCCTCGCCCTCAGTTATAATTCGACCCAACAAAGGTTCGCTTTCTTGTGACGGTCCGCAAGAAAGCGGCCTTTTGTCGTTTAAGGGCAAAATTTCAGGCGGAAAAGTCCATATTTTTCCGGAGCCCGAAACCCCCGGGCGGGGTTTGGGCGGTCCGGAATAAAAAAATTCACGGAATTTAAAAATAATTTATTGGAAATTAACCAGGGGTTTAAACGATGAGTGGTCACAGTAAATGGTCGAAAGTGAAGCGCTACAAGGGCGCTCTGGATCAAAAAAGAGGCCAGGTTTTTTCACGGCTTTCCAAGGAAATCCAGCTGGCCGCGAAGAGCGGCGGCGACCCCGAAACCAACATGAAATTGCGGACGATTATTTTAAAAGCCAAAGAAGTCAGCATGCCGACCGATACGATCAAACGGGCGATAAATAAGGGAACCGGCGCGGAAGCCAGCGCCGCTCTTGAGGAATATCTATACGAGGGTTACGGGCCGTCAGGAGTCGCGATGTTGGTGGAGGTGGTCACCGAAAGCCGTAACCGCGCCGCCGCGGATATCCGGTCGATTTTCTCCAAACATGGCGGGAATATGGCGGAGTCCGGTTCCGTTGCCTTTCTCTTTGATAAAAAGGGTTCGATCACGATAAAAAAGAGCGCCATCGGGGAAGATGACCTGATGGGTCTGGTTCTGGACGCGGGCGCTGAGGATTTGAAAACGGATAAAGAAGATGTTTATGAGGTCGTGACCCCCCCTGAGACTTTCGACAAGGTAAAAAAAGCGCTTGAGGATAAAAAGCTGGCCCTGGAAAGCGCCGAAGTCAGCACGACCGCCAAAACAAGCATTGTTCTCGATGATAAAAAAGCGGGGGCGGTGTTAAGTCTTTATGACGCGCTTGATGAATACGAGGATGTTCAGAACGTTCACGCGAATTTTGAGATAAGCGATGAGGTCATGGCGAAGTTTGAAAAATGACAGAGGCAACCAGGAAGTCAATGGTTTGGGCTCTGTCATCCTGAGTGAAACGAAGGATCTATGTTAAAAGGTTTAATGGGTAGATTCTTGAGGCTTCGCCAAGGCTACGCCCCACAGGTCGGCCTTAAGGCGGCCTCAGAGTGACAACAAAAATGTCAGAAGCTCGAGGAAAAACCATTCTGGGCATTGACCCGGGACTGGCCCGGATGGGGTATGGGGTGGTGGTTCAAACGGGAAACCGGATGAAGGCGGGTGAGTATGGAACCCTGACCACCGAGGCGCACGCGCCCCTGGAACAAAGACTGGTTGTTCTTTTCGAGAAGTTAAATAAGGTTTTGAAAAAAACAAAACCGGATGTGGTGGCGATGGAAGAATTGTTTTTTTCCCGAAACGTAAAGACAGCCATCGCGGTGGGGCAAGCCCGGGGTGTTGCCCTTTTGGCCTGCGGAATGGCGGGGGTCGCGGTTTACGAGTACCGCCCGGTGGAAATCAAACAGGCCGTCACGGGCCATGGCGGGGCGGATAAGGATCAGGTTCAAAAGATGGTGAAGCTGCTGTTGGGGCTTGAGGAAATCCCCAAACCCGATGACACGGCGGATGCCTTGGCGGTTGCCATTACGCATACGCAATGCTCGGGAACCCAGTTATCGGAAGCCATTAAAAAGCTTTCCCGAAATTCGGTTGAAACAAGGTTTTTGAAACGATAGGAGACTTATGTCCATGAAATGCAAGAATTGCCGGAACAAATTATTCGAAAGCGCCCGGTATTGTCCGGAGTGCGGCTACCCGGTGGATGAGAAATTTAACGTTACCGCCGAGGACTTCAACAAGGACGTGGTGAACAAGGGCAAGACCGAAAAGTTGAGCCCTGACAGCAGTCAGCCTTTGACCGTTCTGGAACATCAGGGACATGATTACCTTTGGGATGATGAAAACCTGGGGGTTTGGGTGGACAAGAGCGTCCTGGAGGCCATCGATCGGGAAGCGGCCCAGGTGGTTTTTGAGAACCTGCCTGAGGAGGACCAGCGGTATTTCAACCAGGCCAAGGAACATATCAAGCTCCGGGCTTCGGGAATGACCAGCCCGATATCGGAAAATGAGTTGGATGAGCACTATTACAAGGCCCTCGTCATTGATGAGGATTTTGAGAGCAAGGGAATCTGGCTGGACCCGGGTGTTATTTCCTTCTGGTACGCCGCGACCCAAAACAAGGATGCTCCCGCCCTGACCCAGGTGGAGGAATTGCTCCACATACTTGTGCACCTGAAATTTTTAGAGGATTAACGCTCGCCACAAAGGACACAAAGACCACGAAGTAAACAAAATCGGATTAAATTCCTAACTTTGTGACCTTCGTGCCCTTTGTGGTGAAAGAGGTTTTCGTTGATTTCTTTTCTTCAAGGGGTTTTAACCGCCAAGTTTCCTGACCGGGTGGAGCTGGACGTCAACGGCGTGGGATACGAGGTCTTTGTCTCCCAAAAGACCCTGCAAGCCGCCCCCCCCATCGGCAAAAACCTCCTTTTAAAAACCTATCTTCACGTCCGCGAGGATGTCCTTCAGCTTTTTGGCTTCCTGAAGGATTCCGAGAAACAGGAATTTCTTTTAGCCCTCTCGGTTTCGGGAGTCGGGCCCAAGGCCGCCATGAACGTTCTCTCCACCTTCACCCCCGAGGCCTTTTACCAGGCGGTCCTTCATAACGACCTAAACGCCTTGAGGTCCATACCCGGAATCGGCCAGAAAACCGCCCAGCACCTTGTTTTGGAGTTGAGGGATAAGGTAACAAAATTAACCGGAGCGGGGATTTTGGAAGGGGAAAGCGCTTTTAACGTTGAATCAAAGAATATCTCGGACGCCATTCAGGCCATGTTGTCGCTTGGTTATTCGGCGCCGGAATCCCGCCGGTCGGTTTTAAACGCGGTACAATCACTCGGCGAGAAATCAACTGTTGAAGAAATTTTGAAATCTAGTTTAAAATCTATCTCCGCGCTTTAAAAGGCGGCGAAACTCAGGAGCCAGGAATGAATAATTTTAGTTTGCCCCGAATGGCGTTAATCTTATGGTTTTTGAATTACGTTATTTTCTCGATTTTCAGCTACGGGTGGGGAAATGGAAGACATTCCATTCTGGATTTTGTGGTTTATTCCTCGGTTTGGGTCGCGATCGAGTTGGTTTGCCTTGGCTTGATCGACGATATGCCCGCTTCCGATAAAAAATAATTTGGTTGGTTTCTTTTATACGGTTTTTCCCGCCGTTTAATTGAAACCTTTTAGTTGCCTTGGCCGTCGAAAGTATGGTTTGAGTAAATGTTTGATTTTTACCGCAGAGGCTCAAAGACGCAAAGGTAAAACATTTTTTTATAAGATGTCATGCCTTTAGGTTCATTAATGAGCCTTTCTCTGCGACTCCGCGTCTTTGCGGGGAACAATTCAGTTTTATTCCAAAAGGAGATTTCGATGAAAAGATTTTTAGGTTTGTTGATGGCCGCTTTTATGCTCCAAGCCTCGTCGGTTTTCGCCGCGGTATTGGAAGATTGGTCCGGCGTTGCCTCCGGCAATACCGGAACCTATCAGGACAGCAATGGTTCCAAGATTGACTTCGCGGTGGACGCGGGACCCAAAGGCGGCCAGAAGGCCCTCAAATTGACCGCGAACAAAGTCGGAAGCGGTTATTGCGGTGTCTATCACACCGTAACTTTGGATCTGTCCAAGTCCGGTTCCTTCAAGATGACGGTTAAGTCAACCGTGGCCGGTGATATTCAAATGGCCATCGTGGACGCTTTCGGCGTTCAATATGTCTCGAAATTTCCCGTTACGACCGCCTGGGCCGAGGTGAACGTTCCCTTCACTTCCTTCATCAAGGATCCATATTACACCCCGCCGGCCGCCGTGTTAGGCCACCCGATGGATTTGAGCAAGGATTCGAACCTGAATTTTTCCCCTCAAATCGATGGCGCCTCTGTGGTGTTAATCGGGCCGGTTGAATCCGCGGGGACCGCTTCGGCCTCCACGGGAGCCGCCGCCCCGAAAACCGCCTCCGCGGTTGCCGCTTCCTCGTCCACCGCTTCCAATGGCCCGGCTGTGTCGGTCCTTGATTTCACAGGTCTAGATTCCAAAGCCGCGGGAACTTTCCAGGACAGCCTGGGTTCTTCCTTCACTTTCGCGGTTAAGGACAACCCCAACAAAAAGGGAAAACAATACCTGACGATTAACTTCGACCTGAAACAGGGCGGGTATTGCGGCATGTGGTGCAGGGCTGGCGGATCCGATTGGAAGGGCGCGGATTTGTCCGGAGCTAAAAACATCAGCGTCATGCTTTATTCAAAAACGCCCGTGTCTTTGGGACTGGCCCTGAAAGATAAGGGAAATAATCAGTATGTCGCCGAAACGCCTCTTTCGGCGGGCGGTAAATGGGAAACCGTTACCGTTTCTCTGGATTCCTTCAAGCTTGACCCCTATTACACTCCGCCCGATGCGGTTAAGGGCGCGCCGAAGGATTTCAGTAAAGTGACGACCTTTAACATCCAACCCAAGACTGTGGGTAAAGTAACTGTCGCGGTGGAAAGCGTCATCGGCAAGTAATTTTCTGGTTTAACAACGCTGTATAGAATCCCCGGGTTTCTTACGAGAGCCGGGGATTTTTTTTGTCCGCTTCCCGATTGACGATAGTCAAGGGGGTGGTTAAACTTCGAGCCCTGATCTCAATGCTGGGGTAGCTCAGTTGGTAGAGCAACTGTTTCGTAAACAGTAGGTCGCCGGTCCGATTCCGGTCCCCAGCTCCATCCGCGCCCGGAAGGGTTTCCTTCCGGGCTTTTTTATTTGGGCAGAGATTGAACCGGGACTCTTTAGAAAATTCCTAATTACTCATTCCCAATTCCTAATTTAGCTCGATAATCCCCAGCATTTCGGCTATTTCCTTGACAAAGGAAGGGTTGGTTTTTAGAATCCTCATTCCCCTGATCCCCTGGAAGAAGGCGAGTGTTTTCCCACCGGGTTTCACGGGTTTCAATAAAAATTCTTGAACAGTTTGATCGAGGAGGATTTGTGTCCGTAAAGATTCGTTTAAAGCGCATGGGAAGCAGCAAGAAGCCTTATTACCGTATTGTGGTTCTTGACGCCCGGGATTCGGGCAAGGGACGCAGTGTGGAATATCTCGGAACCTATAACCCGAAGTTGAAGGAAAACCAGGTCTTAAACTTCAAGACCGAAGCGGCAAACGAATGGATCAAAAAGGGCGCTGTGGCTTCCGTGGCGGTGAAGGGACTACTTAAAAAGGCCGGAGCCAAGGTTTAACAACATCAGCTGACAGTTCACAGTTGGCAGTTCACAGCTAAACCAACCCACTGACAACTAATAATTTTCAAAAGAAGGTATCCATGAAAGAGCTCATTGAGTTTGTGGCGAAATCACTGGTGGATAAACCCGAAAACGTGGGAATTCAACAGAGGCTGGAAGGCAATTTGACCGTCCTGGAACTTCGTGTGTCGAAGGAAGACTACGGCAAGATCATTGGAAAGCAGGGGCGGACCATCAAGGCTCTTCGCACCCTCATTTCCGCCTCTTGCGCGAAGCACGGTTTGAAATATTCCCTCGAAGTCGTTGAATAACACCAACCGCCAAAATCCCGAGTCATCGTCGAACGACTTTATTGTCCTGGGGACGATTGTTCGTCCCCACGGCCTAAAGGGTGAGGTGAAAATTTCCCTGGCCTGTTCGGGAATTGAGAGATTGAAATCCTGTCCCACCCTTCGACTTGTAAGGGATGGGAAAGAGCTGAAGCGGGTTTCCATCATCCGTTCTTTTATGCATGGCGACGGCGACGCGGTGGTCAGGTTCAAGGAAGTCGTGGGGGTTGATGAGGCGGAAACGCTTCGGGGAGCGAATGTCGCGGTCCCGGCTTCCGAAAGGGCGGAACTTCCACCCGACAATTATTTTCTGGATGATCTTGTGGGTTTGACGGTTTTGACGGTTTCCGGCGAGGACCTGGGTCAGGTTGCCGAGGTCCTTGAAAACCCCGCCAACGGAATATTTATCATCCGGAAGGGGGAAAAGGAAATTCTCCTTCCGGCGTTGAAGTCCGTGATAAGGGAAGTGGATTTAAAGGCCGGACGGATGCTGGTGGAATTACCGGAAGAGGTCGATGCGGACAAAGCGGATTGATATATTAACCCTCTTCCCTGATTACTTTCAGGGGCCCTTCACCGTCAGCATGGTGAAAAGAGCGGTTGCCAAAAAAGCCGTGGACATCCGGCTACATGATTTGAGGAAGTACGCTAACGACAAGCATAACACCGCCGACGATGTCCCTTACGGGGGCGGAGCTGGGATGGTGATGAAACCGGAGCCTTTGGTTAAGGCCCTGACAGCCCTCAAAAAAGGCCGGAAAAAAGTAAAGACGCTTTTAATGTCCCCTCAGGGGAAAAAGTTTGACCACGCGATGGCCCTGGAACTTTCCAGGGAAAGTGCCTTGATTCTTGTCTGCGGCCATTACGAGGGCCTGGATGAACGGGTCATGAAGTGGATTGACAGGGAAGTGAGCCTGGGGGATTTTGTCCTGACGGGCGGGGAACCGGCCGCCGCGGTTATTGTGGATTCCCTGATTCGCTTTCTACCGGGTGTTGTAGGGGATCGGCAGTCCGTTGAGAAGGACAGCTTTTTTAATGGATTATTGGACCATCCGCACTATACTCGTCCCCGCTTGTTTAAGGGAATGGCGGTGCCCGAGGTTTTGTTGTCCGGCAACCACGCCCGCATCGAGGGCTGGAGAAAAAAAGAGTCACTGAAGGCGACTTTGGTGAAAAGGCCTGATCTTTTGGAACAGGTTAAGCTGACCCAGGAAGAGCGTAAACTCCTGGACGATGCGAAAAAAGAACTTGAAGAGGGCCTTTGACGCCTGATTCAAAGGAAAAATTCGAAGGAGCAGCAAGTTTATGAACGCGACCATAAAAAAAATCGAGGACGCCCAAATTATCCGAAAGAACGTCCCTTTCCGTGTCGGCGACACGGTAAAAGTTTCCCTTCGCATCAAGGAAGGGGAGAAGGAGCGCATTCAGGTTTATGAAGGCGTCGTGACCGGAATTCAAAATAACGGTGCCAAGATGCGCTTTACCGTCCGAAAAATTTCCTACGGAGTCGGCGTGGAAAAGACCTTTTATTTCCAGTCGCCCATGATCAAGGATGTTAAAACCGTCCGCGCCGGCAAGGTCCGCCGCGCCAAGTTGTTCTACCTTCGCGGCAAGCTTAACAAGAAGGACGCCCGCATCCAGGAAAGCAAAAGGGGAATTCAGGTTCCCGCCGAAGGCGCGCTTGAAACCGTTCAAACCGCCGGCGCGGAAACCGCCCCAGTGGAGGCTCCGGCTGTCGTCGCGGAGGCCCCCAAGGTTGAAGCTCCCAAGGCCGCGAAAAAGGAAAAGGCCTAACACCCCTCGTCAGCAAGAATTGAACAAAAAGCCGTTTCGGAAACCCGAAACGGCTTTTTTATTGCCTCGGTCAACTTGAACACCCTTAGTTTCAAAGGTAGGATACGGTCTTAAATCAGTCGACGGTCCCCAGTCGTCAGTCGACGGCCAGGCAATCTTCAAGCGGCCATAGGGCTTAGTACGATTAGAGGTTCCACCTTGTCCAAATTTAAAAATTTTATCCTGGCGTCTTGGGGTCTTGGGGCTGGATTTTCGGTTCTTTTTCTTCTTTTGATTCAGACCGGGTGCACCGGAAGCGGGGCGGTCAATCCGCTTAATCCCAACAAACAAAACCAGCCCGATTCGGCGGCCCCGGCCGACTCGGATGTCATTTATTGGACCTCCTTTCCGGTTACCTTCACCGTCACCGATCCCCTCAACGGCGTGATCCTTATTTCCAAAAAATTGGGTTGGGCCTGCGGCAACAACGGGTTGGTCCTGAAATATGAGGGGGATACCTGGACGAAGGTGGATACCGGCCTTGCCAAAAACGAAAACCTTTTGGGGGCGGCCTTCGCCAATGAAAACGAGGGGTGGATGGTGGGAAGCCACGGAACCATTCTGCATTACAACAACGGAATCTGGAATCTAGAGACCTCACAAACCGAGGTCAACCTCAACAGCGTCGCGGTGACAAGGGCCAAAACAGTTTGGGTCGTGGGATCCGGCGGAACTATCCTTACCTATAACGGGGTTACCTGGGGCAGGATTACGGCGCTCGCCACCGATACGGCGGGAGCCGCGCCCACTACCGTTACGGAGGACTTGAACAGCGTCGGCCTATCGGACCAAAACAACGGCTGGGCTGTCGGCGCCCGGGGAACCATTCTTCGGTATGACGGTCAAAAATGGCAGGCCTTCGCGGCCAGCCCCACCACCGAAAGACTCAATTCCGTT
>JAHFCG010000011.1 GCA_023249615.1 candidate division FCPU426 bacterium
TACGCATACTTTCCTCCCGATAAGAGATGATGAACCCCTGCCCCATGGTTTATTCCAGGCAAGTTTTATGTGACAAGATTACCCTATCCTAAACTCCCAAGAGGTTTCCTTGGTAGAATTCTTTTGTTTTAGGTGACAAATGGCGATAATTTCGGTGAAAATGTCACCTCATCAAGGCTTCCATTGGAAAGGTAAATGTTAACCCAAAAACGCACTTGGCTTGGTTTCGTCTTCATCGGCGTCACCTTTTATTTTCTTTTCCGGAACATCGATTGGGTAAAAATGCTCGAGGCCTTTACCCATTTCCAGGCCCTCTGGATTCTTCCGGCCCTTGCCATTTACCTTTTCGGCTACGTTGTCAGGGGCTTTCGTTGGGTGGTTTTGCTTTCCCCGGTAAAGAAATGTACTTTCAACAGCCTCTTTCCCACCCTCATGATCGGCTTCATGGCTAATAACGTTCTTCCGGCCAGGGCGGGCGAATTTATCCGCGCCCACTTGAATGGCAAAAAGGAGGGAATCAGCCGAAGCGCCTCGTTCGCGACCATCGTCCTGGAAAGGCTTTTTGACGGCCTCACCATGATCATCCTTCTTTGGGTTGCCTTGGGCCTGGGCCACCTTCCCGTAAAAGAAGAAACCATGCCGGCGAGCATCCAGCACGCCATTAACTGGTCGCCTTACGTTTTCGGGGCGGCCTTCCTCGTGCTTTTCACCCTTGTCCTTTTCAAGGAAACCTGCGTAAGCGTCATTAACCTTTTTATAAGAATAGCCCCGCGAAAGTTTCACGATCCGCTGGAAAAGCTCGCGCACACCTTCATTGACGGGCTTCATATTTTAAAAAATGTAAAAGAAACTTTTACCGTGCTTTTAGCGTCCCTGGCGGCCTGGACCTGCGAGTTTACCGCTTATTACCTTTTGGCGGTTGGAATGGGAATCGCCCCGACTCCCCTCACCCTTTGGTCCGCCGCGCTTTTGATGGCCATCGTAAACCTGGGGATTTTGATTCCCAACGCCCCTGGAGGGATCGGGCTTTTTGAATTTCTCGGCACGGGCCTTCTTTGTGTTTCCTTCGGAATCGGCAAGGAAATGGCAGTTGGTTACATGTTTTTGGTTCATTTCATGGTGCTCATCCCCATCACGCTCCTGGGGTTTTATTATTCCACCCGGGAGCATCTGAACCTTGGGAAACTAGAGGACGAGGGAAATCAACAGACCGAAAAGGAAATACCCTAAATGAAAATTGGAATCGTGGGGGCCGGCGTGGCGGGGATGACCGCCGCCCACCGTTTGGTGAAGGCGGGACACGAAGTGGAAATATTCGAGGCCTCAAGCTACGCCGGGGGACTAGCCGCCGGATTTCCCGTAGCGGGCACAACCATGGAAAAATATTACCACCATATTTTTACGAGTGACACCTGCATCCGCGGCCTGGTGGATGAATTGGGAATTCGGGAAAGCCTCCATTGGCTCACCAGCCAAATGGGTTTTACCTACAAGGGAAAGTTGTATCCCTTTGGCACTCCCCTGCAATTGTTAAAGTTCACACCCCTCCCCCTTTTGGACAGGATCAGGTTCGGCCTTCAGGCCCTTTACCTGGGCAAGGTTAACGATTGGAAGAAATACGAGGCCGTCACAGGCTATGAATGGATGAAAAAACATTCCGGAGAGGCGCTTTTAAGGATTATTTGGGAGCCCCTTCTCAAGGGAAAATTCGGGCGGTTTTACGACAAGGTCGCCATGGCCTGGCTTTGGGCCCGAATCCACACCCGAGCCTCCTCGAGAAAAGGCACGCAGGAAAAACTGGGATATTTCAAAGGCGGGTTTGAGGTATTTCACCAGGCGTTGGCCGATTCCATTCAAAAGGCCGGTGTAAAAATTCATTTTAAACAGCCCATCACCCGCGTCCTGACCGCCAACGGGAAATTGAAGGGCCTCGAGGTCGGGGGTAAGGAACTAAATTTCGATCGGGTAATTTTCGCCGCGGCCACCCCCATTTTCCTGAAAACCTGTCCCGAGCTTCCCCCGGACTATGTCAAACGCCTTACCCAGCTGGATTTCCTTGGCGCCCAGTGCCTGATCCTGGTCATGAAGCAAAAATTCAGCGATATGTACTGGATCAACATCGCGGACGCCGATATCCCGATCCTGGCCCTGATTGAGCACACCAATTTCGCGCCCCTGGACTGGTACCAGGGCAAACACCTGATGTACGTCGGCAATTACCTTCCCCAGGATCATAAATATTTTAAAATGAAAAAAGAGGAAATCTTCTCGGAACTGCTTCCCCACCTGAAGAAAATCAATCCAGCCTTCGAGGAAAGCTGGCTCGAGGAATACTTCCTGTTTCAGGATCTTTATGCCCAGCCGGTGGTTCCCCTTCATTACAGCGGGTTGAAGCCGGGATACGAAACCCCCATTGAAAACGTCTTTCTCGCCAACATGGCCCTGGTTTACCCGGAAGACAGGGGCACCAACTTCGCGGTGGATGTCGGAAACAAGGTGGCCCATTTGATTGATCCCGACATCTTGATTCCCAATTTCAACGAATAAAACCAGCGTTTCAACCCAAGAAAGCTGAAACGGTGTGGTAAGCCTTCCTTGTTTAAATTTTTCTTTTTGTCTCTGTGCCTCCGTGGCTCTGTGGTAAAATTTTTTCGGTTTTACTCTTTCAAGGAGAACCCATGGCTAAGCTTTCATCCCTTTCCATTTTTTTCCCCGCCTACAACGAGGAAGCCAACGTTGAAAACATGGTCCGTTTATCCCAAAGGATTCTTCCGGAGATCGCTGAAAAATGGGAAATCATCCCCGTCAACGACGGAAGCAAGGACAAAACCGGCGAAATTATCGACCGTCTCGCCAAGGAAGACCCTAATGTCCGGCCGGTTCATCACGAGAAAAACAAGGGCTACGGCGGAGCCGTCATTTCCGGATATAACGCCTCGAAATACGATTACGTCTTCTTTACCGATGGGGATTTGCAATTTGACTTGAGGGAAATCACGCTCCTGATTGAAAAACTGGACGAGGGCGACCTGATTTTGGGCTACCGCAAGAACCGCCGGGACCCCGCCATGCGCAAATTAAACGCCTTCATGTGGGGGTCGCTGGTAAAGTCTCTCTTTGGTTTTCAGGTTAAGGATGTTGACTGCGCCTTTAAGCTGATGAAAAGGAAGGTTTTGAACAAGGTCCAGTTATCCGCCGAGGGCGCCCTGGTTTCCACCGAGCTTCTGGCCCGTTCCAACCGCGCCGGTTTTCGATTTGTGGAAGTCGGGGTGACCCACTACCCCAGGGTCGCAGGAACCCAGACAGGCGCGAATCTCAGGGTAATCCTTCGGGCCTTCAAGGAACTCTTCAAGCTGTACGGCAAAATCAAGAACCAGCCGAAATAAAAAGGTTCAAAGTCCAGGCAGAAAAACCCCGCGCAAAACTAATTTCTTTTATTAAATTATTAATTTCGGGAACGATTGAATGGGCTTGCGCCTAGAACCTTGCGCCTGCCGAATTACCCTTGTGTTTTCAAAAAGTCCAAATGTGTCTTGGCCTGTTGAAGCAAAATCGGACTGGTGGTGAATTCCATGACCTTCTGCCAGGAATCTTCCGCTTCTTGTTTCTTTCCGGCCATCTTTTCATAGGTCAGCGCCATGTTGTTGTAAATGGCCGCATCATTGGGGCGAAGCACCGAGGCTTTTTGGAAAGCCTGGAGGGCGGAATCCGTCTGGTTTTTCTCCAGCAAAATGCTTCCCAGGTTGTATTCAATATCCGCGTTTTGGTTTTCAAGGGTCGCGGCCTTTTGAAGAAGATCGAGCGCGTCGTCAAAATTTCCGGCGTGGTAATACATCATGGCCAGGTTGTTGATGGAATCCACGTGGGCAGGATCGAACCTCAAGGCCATCTCGTACATTCTGACCGCGGCGTCATCCATATCGAAACGGGAGTAAAGGTAACCCAGGCCGAAATAGGCCTTCGCGTAAGTGGGGTCGACTTCCAAAGCCTGTCTTAGGTAATTAAAGGAGGTCTGGTAATGCTTCGTATCATATTGATCTTTTCCCTTTTGGTAATAGGTCTCGGCTGAACCTTTTAGGACGACCGGCTTTTCCTCGACCGCGGTATGGTTTGTGTCACCGATAACCACATGTTTACGTTTATGAACGGGGGCTTTTACGACTTTGACCGGAACTTCCATTATTTTGGCTTCTTCAACCTGGGTCAAATGCCAGGAGCCGTTTGTCACAACATGCCAAAACCCAATCCCAATAAAAAACATGATGAGAAGGAGCCAAAGAAGATCAACCATGTCACGGCCCAAATCCTTCATTCCAAAAGATTTGGCGGGAGCTGCCACTGCCTTGGCTTTGGTGGCGGCACCCGCTGGGGCGGCCTTGGGAAGTTCAGTCGCGCACTTGACGCAAATTTTTGTACCGTCCGGATTTTCGGCGTGGCAAGCAGGACAAACGATCATGGAAAACCTCTTAAAAAGAAGTGGTCAGGTGGCCGGGTTGGTTTTCAGCGAATCTTTCAACGGGCTGAAAAACGAAACCCCGCGTTCGGCTCAGGGGATCTTTAAAACCCCGCTACTTTAACCCGTTTCCGCAAAACCTGTCAACTTGGAATCTAAACCAAACACCTGAACTTGAAACCGTTTTAACCTTAATCCGATTATGGGTTTAAGGAGTCCCCATCACGATTTGGCGGTCTTAAAATTATCCATCGCGGTTTTCATTTTCCCCGACAACTTTTGCACCTGGTCGAGGCTCTGTTCCACCATTTCAAACCGCTCGCGGACATGTTCCCCCGCCATGTTGATTTTATTGATGAGCTGGACCAGCAGTTCGTTGTCATTTCGCTGGTCATCCAGGGCCTGGGAAATCTCCCCCAAAAGCCCGCCCGCTTTTCGAATGGATTTGACGATATTCATGAAAACGTCCCCCGCGCTGTAAACCACGTTGACGTTTTCCTCGATTTTCCCGGTTGTGTTGATCAGGGAAATGGCGCTTGCCGTCTTTGACCGGATATCATCCACGAGATGCTTAACATCACCCGATGCCCTGGCGGAAGCCTCGGCCAATGTCTTGATCTCCGTGGCAACCACCGCGAAACCCTGCCCGTGCTCCCCCGCCCTGGCCGCCTCAATACCGGCGTTCAGGGCCAACAGGTTGGTCTTTCGGGCGATGGAGGTAATGGTGACCAGAAAATCGCCAATTTGGTCCGAAGCCAGGTTGAGCTGTTGAATGACCTCAGCGGAGGATCCGATGGTCGCCTTGATTTCGGTCATGGCCTTGATTTCTTTTCCAACGGATTTAATCCCATCCGTGGCCGAATGGGCGGCCTCATCCGTATCCACGGCCACTTTCTTGCTGTCGTTCACGATTAATTCGTTCAACTGAAGGAGGGACCGGTTGATACGTCCCGCCTTTTCAATATTGGAGGACCAATCCCTGATTACTTCCTTGAAGGCGTGGAAACCCTGAATCATTTTTTCTTCCTCAAGCGAAAGGATATCCATGTTTTCGGAAAACTCCTGCCAGGGAAAATCCGGGGCAAGCACTGTATTTTCCATGGCTTCCGTCTCGTTGATTTTTTTCAGGGCTTGAACCAGGACGGCTTCAACAGGATCCAACCCGGGCTCCGCGCCCGCGGCAAGAACATGACCCGCGGAGGACGATTCGGGATTTCCCTGGGAAAGCTTTTGGAGAAAATTGATTTTTGATTTTTTGATGGATCCGAAAAGGAAGAAAAAAACAAACCAGCTTAAAAAACCGCCGAGGAGAACGGCCCAGAGGGGGCCTAAAAACGAGGAACCCAAACCAACCGCCGCCCCGGCCAGAATGGTCAAATACCACCTGAAAAAGAAAAAGTCTCGGACCTTAAGGTTCATCGGAGGGTCATTGGCCGTCGGAAACTTTGCCCAGGTAATTTTTAAGGAACTCGACGTCTTCTTCCTTCATCGCGAGGAAATGTAGTCCCCCGCCGGTCTCATTGGCCCAGACAACCTCGGCAAAGGCGGAAATGATGGAGGCCCGGCCCGGAAGGGAAATATCCAGTCGGAGAATACTGCCGATGTTCAAGACGGTTTCGGCGACGATATAAAGCCCGCCTAAACTGACATCCATGGTTTTGGTGGTTTGTTCCTTCTTCTTACGCTCAAATACGGTTTCGAGTTCCTTTTGATCCTCAATGACGCGGTATTTCACCGGAATCTTGACGGAGATCCGGGGATGAATCCTCTTTTCCACAAACATATTCGCGTCGGGCATCAAAGAACTCCTTGAATCATGTTAAAAAGGCCTGAACTCCAACCCCAAAGAAAAAAGAAAACCGTGATCCGGCCGGCCCTTGTTACCCAATAAATCCGTCTCAAAGGGAAGCCAGACGATTTTTCCCTCCGCCGAAAACTCCTTGTCCACCCTTACGGAGGCCCCAAAGGTGGAAAACATTAGCCGGTCCGTCAATTGCCCCTGTCCATAGGGGACGGGAATTCCATTCATCAGCATCTGGCCGCTCAATCGAAGCCGGAAATCATAAAAAACCCTTACAAATCGTTCCGCCCTGTGAAACAGGAGATACTCGATTCTCCCCTCGGCGATTAAATTTTCCGGCCATTCAAACTTTCCGGACCCAAACAAGGCATTCGTGGAATCAACCGTAATTGGGTCGGTTTTTTCATAGTGTATACTTTGAAAAAAGGAAAATCCACTTACTTCTTGACCCAACAACACGCCGATTCCCTCTTCCGAAGCCCCCTTGCCGGAGGAAAGAAGCGGAAAAGCCAGCTTAAAAGGATTGGTTCCCGTCGCGAAACGGTACCAGCCGTCGAGGGCGGCAAAAATTCCACTGTCCCTCTTGCCGAGAAAAAGATAGGACGCCCCGATTTCCAGATCCCCGAAACCCTGGGCGTTTTTTGTATTTCCCGGGGAATCCAATATTTCCGAGGACTCGAACGGGATCGTCGCCTTCAATTGAATTTGGTCCGTAAACCATCCCGCCGCCCGCACCCCATACTCGATATTACGGATGGAATAAATGGTCGGGCTGGGGGACGAGGAGATGTTATTTACACCCACAAAAAATTGATCCGGCACCCCGATATTCACCCAGTAAAAACTGGGTCTTTCCTCCCTGAAAAAGGAAAAGGAAATCAGATCCCGGGAAAACCCCTCGACGGGATAAGCATCCAGTTCAATGGCTGTTGTTGGGGAAAAAAATAAAATAAATAAAAACAAAAAGGAAAACAAGAAAAGAAGTTTTCGAAAGGAAACGGCGGGCACAGGTCCCCTTTTCATCTAGGGTTTCGCTAGAACAGGTAAGCGAGACTGGCGTTGGGTCGGGGGGTAATCCCAAAGTTTAGCGTCAAATAATGTTTTTTGTTGTAATTAACGGCCGAGTTGTAGGCATCCTGGATTCCAAAACCATAGGCAGCGAGTGTCGCCAGCCCAAAAAGGTTACCCGCCGTTTCATTTTTGGCGGAAAGAACATTCCCGGAACTGTCCCGAACCAATTGCAAATTATCGATGGTTTGCCACAACCCCACTCCAAAGAGGGCGGCGAATACCAACCCCTTCGCGGGATCCCCCGCGTAAACTTGGCCGGAACCGGGAACAAAAACCGAAAAGAGGGCCGCTTGGGTGGGATTGAGGGCGTTTAAACCCGGTTCAGGGGTCGGAGTGGGTGAAAGAACGGGAACAAGAGGGGCCGTTACCGGTGTGGGAGTGGAGGTGAGATATTCCGAGGGCTGTTCAAGGGTTTGAATTTGTGGAGGCTGTGGGGGCGTGGGCGTTGCGTCATCGGCGTTCCAAAAATTGGGGGCGGCGTTGACCGCGGAACACAAACCGAACGCGGCCAGGGTGATGAGTGCTTTTAATTTCATGTGTATTAAGGTATTCCTCCGTAGAAACCATGTCAAGGAAGCAAATCGGTTCAAAATTTGACGAACTTCAAATCCTGAATATGGGGAATCTCCCGGAGTTCGGCCATAACCTTTTCCGGCACTTCATTGTCGACGTTTACCATGGCAATGGCTTTCCCACCCACTTCCTGGCGGCCGACATAAAGACCCGCGATATTGACTCCGTTCGTCCCAAGGGTGGTTCCCAGTTTTCCGACAATGCCGGGCCTGTCCTCGTGGGCCATCCAGATCATGTTCCCCACAGGGGTAAAGTCGGTGGTATTGCCGTCCAGATTGACGATGCGGAATTCTTTCTTGCCGAAAACCGTGCCGGAAATGGTATGGGTTCCCTTTTCGTTTTTTACCGTTACGGTAATCAGGGAGGAGTAATCCTTGATGCTGTTATCGACGGTTTCGGAGATTTCGTAACCCCGTTCTTTCGCTATAAAAAGGGCATTCACGTAATTCACCGATTCACTCATTCCCTTTTGCAAAATTCCCTTTACGAGGCTGAGGGTGAGCGGTTTCGTGTCAAACTTTGTCACTTCGCCGTTATATTCGACTTGGATTTTCTTGATGAAGGACTCGGCCAACTGGGCGTGGAAAGAACCGATTTTTTCAACGAGTGTTAAATAGGGTTTCAATTCCTCAAGAACTTTGGGGTCAAGCGAGGGCATGTTTACCGCGGCTTTAACCCTCCCGCCCTTTAGGGCTTCCACCATTTGTTCGGCCACAACCACCGCGACATTCACCTGGGCTTCCTGGGTGGCCGCCCCCAAGTGTGGAACGCAAACCACATTTTCCAAAGTCAATAACGGGCTGTCAAAGGGCGGTTCTTTTTCAAACACGTCCAGTGCCGCTCCGGCAACCTTCCCGCTTTTCAAGGCGTCGTAAAGAGCGGTCTCATCGATGATTCCGCCGCGGGCGCAATTGATCAGGCGGACGCCGTCCTTCATGGCGGCAATTTGTTTGGCGTTAATCAGGCCCTTGGTTTCCTTCGTCAAAGGTGTGTGGACTGTGATGAAATCCGCCTTCTTGATAATGTCGTCCAAGGTCACGATTTCAAACTCGTGTCCCTTGTTTTTCGCCGGGTCAACGTAAGGGTCATAAGCCAGGATTCGCATTCCCAAGCCAATAGCCTTTCGGGCCACGTTGGTTCCAATACGACCAAGACCAACCACACCCAGAACTTTCTCATTCAATTCACTGCCAATGAACTTGCTCCGTTCCCATTTCTTTTCCTTGAGGGATTGTTGGGCCTGAGGAATTTTACGGGCCATGGCCATGAGCATGGCGATAGTATGTTCCGAGGTGGAAATGGTGTTTCCGTCTGGAGTATTCATGACAATGATTCCACGCTTGGTGGCGGCTTCAAGATCAACGTTATCGACTCCGACCCCAGCCCTTCCGATGATCTTCAGCTTGGTGGCGGCCTGGATAAGGTCGGCCGTAACCGTTGTCCCGCTGCGAATAACCCAGGCGTCATAGTTCCCCAGGATTTTCTTGAGGTCTTCGGGGGTTTTGCCGATGTGTTCGTCCGTCTGGAAATCCTTCTCTTTCTTGAAGATTTCCATGCCCTGCTCGGACAGTTTGTCGGTAATCAGAACCTTGATCATTTTAAACCTCGGTAAAAAAATTAAATAGCTTTCATTGCGAGAGACGGTTCTGGTAGGGGCAGGCCCCTGCGCCTGCCCGTGGACGCCCACAGGGGGGCGCCCCTACAACGTCATTTACAAATTCTCAGCTAAAAGAATTTCCTGGGCGGCCTTCACCCCAACCCCCAACGGAACCTTCTTTCCCAATTTATGCATCACCATTTCCAGCGTCGCCACACCCAAGATCACATCCGAACCATCCACGTAACCCAAATGGCCAATGCGGAATATCTTTCCCTTCACCTTGGCCTGTCCCCCCGCGATGCTAATTCCATAGGTGTCCCGGAAGGTTTTATTGACGAGTCCGCTATCGATTCCCTCCGGGGAGATAACAGAGGTCAAAGCATTTGAGGGGGCAGTAGGGGCGAATAACTTCAAACCCATGGCTTCCACACCCGCGCGAGTAGCCTTGGCCAAGCCTGCGTGCCTTTTCCAGACATTGTCCATCCCTTCCTGATTAATCATTTCCAGGGCTTTTTTCACCTGAACAACAAGGGAAATAGCGGGGGTAAAGGGGGTATCCGGCATCTTCTCTTCAACCAGTTTCTTGATGGCCTTGTCGTAGCTGAAGTAATAGCGAGGATTTTTGGCAGTTTTGGTCTTCTCAACTGCGGCGGGCGAGGCGCAAACGAAGGCCAACCCCGGAGGAATCATAAAGCCCTTCTGGGAACCGGAAAGAACCAGGTCAACTCCCCAAGCGTCTGTTTCGCAAGGCATGGCGCCAAGGCCCGAAATAGCGTCCACCACAATCAAAGCTCCGGCCTCATGGACGACTTTGGTCAGGGTTTGAATGTCATTGAAAACACCGGTAGAGGTCTCATTTAAGGTGGCAAAAACCAGCTTAACGTCAGGGGAGGCCTTCAGTCGTTTCTTAACCTCGGCTGGATCAACCGCGGTTCCCCATTCGCATTCATATAATTCCGCTTGAACCCCAAATACCGCGCAGATATCTTTCCAACGATTACCGAAATGCCCAGCCGAAACCACCAAGACCTTTTCCCCGGGGGAGGTCATATTCGCTACAGCGGATTCCATAACCCCGGTACCCACCGAGGCAAAAGTCATAACTGGCTGTTTGGTACGGAAAAACAGCTGTAAACCCTCGTGGGCGGCCTTAAATATGGCCTGAAATTGGGGGGTACGGTGATGCATGATGGGCATTCCGCCTTCAGCCAATACCTCAGCGGGAATGGGAGTAGGGCCTGGGGCCATAATGTATTTTTTACGCATGGAAATCCTTATAAACCCGGAGGCGTGGGAGGGAGAAATGGGTGTTTTTGGCGGTTTTTACTGCAAAAACCAAGACCTTGTGAAATGTTTCACAAAGTCTGGCTAGTATAATGACTCAAGGAAGAGTGTCAAGAGAGTCATTAAAACCCATATATTTTCTTCCGGAAATTTTGTAGTTAAAAAAATCCAGGAAATCGGGCCTTTCTCATGAGCATTTTTAACAAACAAAAGATTTTCAATGTTCTTAAAACACTATGGATCTTTTTTATCGCGCTTACATTTTTAGTTATTTTTGCACGCGGTTGTTGTTATGAAATATTTAATTTGATAATTCCAACCGTCCTTTTAAATCAAATCGAATCCCCAAGCCATAAATATGTCCTAACCGGATATAGAGTCGATCCCTTTACCATCACCTACGGCGGAAGAACTTATCTTGACCTAAGGCAAAAAAATAAAAGGATGAAATATGTTGGATTAAATCCGTTGACTGGAAATGGAAAGAATCAAGATGGAATTATTTTGGTTTATAATTCCGAGGCTGCTAATCCAGTTGGGATTGTTTGGTTGGATGATAATCATTTATTAGTAAATTTAATGATCCCAAAATCCTAATATTCTAACGAGCTTGGTTATTTAAAAACGCAATCAAGCATAGTAAAAGAACAATGGCAGGATGTGAAAATCACGTTTGGGATTTTGGATTCAAAGCCATATCCAAGTGAAGTAAGAATTTGGAACATAACCAGCGAAGAAGACATTCAAAAAAATACAATTCACCATTTTTGAAAGTAAAATTAGGCCTAAATAATCTTCTTACAAGCTTTCCAACAAATCAATGCCGTTTAGGGTCACTAAACATTGTCGATCTAAAATCATAATTTTAAAGAAAACTCCCTATTAGTTTTCCAACTTCCTCCGGTTTTTCCTGTGTCACCAAATGTCCTGCTCCCTGAACCACTTTAAAAACAGCCTGTGGGTTCACTTTTCGGAAAGCCTTTTCACTATCAGCGGTAAATGTATTTGATGTCTCGCCCCGAATAACCATTGTTGGTTGTTGAAGTAGCTTCGCGAACTTCCAAACATCAGTGGGAATGGTTTTATAAATTTGGGCTTCCCACTCGGGTGGATAAATCAGCTCCACCCCGCCGTTCTTTGAAGGGCCGGTCATGCTGTCAACATAGGCTTCCACAATGTCATCGGACCAATTCTTGAAAAGACCCCGTCCCCTGAAATGGTCATAAACCGCTTCGGCGCTTTCCCACGAACGCTTTCTCTTCAAGGCCCCATCAATTAAACGTTTTCGGGCATCCAGTCCGAAGATTTTCAACAACCTGATTTGCCATAAAAGCTTTGGGGACAACATCGTAGGATCGATCAGGATGACGCGGCTGAAAAGATCAGGACGTTTCACCGCGGCGTACAGGGTAAGAACACCGCCGAGGCTGTGACCCACTCCTATAACCTTATCAGAATTAACTTTACCCTCACCCCTGCCCACATCCCCTTGCTGACGCTCATGGGGAAAATCCCCCATGTTCCCCTTTGTACTGCCATAGGGGCTTTCGCCCCTATGAACCCCGGTGCGAAAATTCATCGCCCCTTCAGGAGAGGGGGGAGGATCCGTGCTTATTCCCATTCCCCTCGCCCCTTGGGGGAGAGGGTTAGGGTGAGGGGTGTCGATGGGTGTTAAATTTTCGATCCCTTCGATTAAATCATCGGCCATTTGAAACCAATGCTTTAACCACTCGGGAGACGTGTCACCCCACAGGGGCCGAGCGAGAAAGGACACAACATGATAGTTGGGCAGGAGAGATTGGATTGCTTTTTGGTAGGTTTGCGGGGGAAATCCGTTGGCGTGAGCTAAGTGGATGAGGGGTTTGGTGGATTTTGGATTAAAGTCGAAGATTTTAGAATTAGCTGTCATTGCGAGGAGCCCATGCCTTTTGGGCGAGGTGGCAATCAAAACTTCTCAAAAAACTAGTTTCTGGTATGTTTCGGATGGCCACGTCGGCTCAAAGTAAGAGCCTCCTCGCCATGACCATCATTTTAATTACTGGTTTAGCGGACGACGTGCGACGGACGACGGAGAGCGGGTTTTACGCCGTATTCTCTCCACGGCCCTTCTGATAAACCAGAATCGGCTCTTCCTTCTTCAGAAGAACACCCTCGGTAATGACCACTTCCTTGATATCTTTCCGGGAAGGGATTTCATACATCAAATTCATCATCACATCCTCAAGAATGGCCCTTAACCCACGAGCGCCAGATTGGCGTTTGATGGCCTCGCGAGCCACAGCGGAAAGAGCTTCGGGGGTGAACTTGAGCTTCACGTTTTCCATCTCGAAATAGCGCTGGTATTGTTTTGTCAAAGCGTTCTTGGGTTCGGTTAATACCCTCACCAAAGAGGGTTCATCCAACTCATGCAGGGCCGCGACGATAGGCAGACGGCCAATAAACTCAGGAATCAATCCAAACTTGATCAAATCTTCCGGCTGGACCTGCTCAAACAACTCGCCCAGCTTTTTTTCCTGGCGGGTAATGGTCTCACCCTTGAAACCAATACTCCTGCGGCCTAAGCGGTTTTCGATCAACTTCTCCATGCCCACAAAGGCTCCCCCGCAAATGAAGAGGATATTGCTGGAATCGACCTTGATATATTCCTGGTGGGGATGCTTGCGCCCGCCCTGGGGCGGTACATTGACTTCAGTTCCTTCGATAATCTTAAGAAGCGCCTGTTGGACACCCTCACCCGACACATCCCTGGTGATGCTGGCGTTTTCGGACTTGCGGCTGATCTTGTCAATTTCATCTATATAGATGATTCCCCGCTGGGCCTTTTCCACATCGAACTCAGCGTTTTGAAGAAGTTTGAGAATGATGTTCTCAACGTCCTCGCCGACATATCCCGCCTCGGTAAGCGTGGTGGCATCGGCAACCGCAAAAGGGACATCCAAAATGCGGGCCAACGTCTGTGCCAAAAGGGTCTTCCCCACACCCGTGGGGCCGATTAATAGTACGTTGCTCTTCTGCAATTCCACATCATTGGGCCCGGACTTTACAACCAGGCGCTTATAGTGATTGTGAACCGCGACCGAAAGGGTTCGCTTGGACTTTTCCTGCCCGATGACGTATTCGTCCAGGATGTCCTTGATTTCGGCCGGCTTCGGGATGGTCAGCTTGTTCTTTACCTGACCCTTAACCTCACCCTTATCCTCTTCTTTTAAGATGTCATTGCAAAGGGCCACGCACTCATTGCAAATATAAACGGTCGGCCCCGCGACGAGTTTCTTTACCTCGTCCTGGGTCTTTCCACAGAAGGAGCATCTTAAGAATGTGTTTTTCTCTTTATCTCCAGCCATTCACAACTCCAAAAACTGAAATTTTCACCACCAAGGGCGCCAAGTTCACCACGAAATCAAAAGATAAAACCTGTTAATTTAAAAATCGATTTTTGCTTCGCTTTTCGCCTTACTTGGTGTAATTGGTGCTCTTGGTGGTTAAAAACCTTATTTCTTTTTGGGTTCTTGACGCTTCGTCAAAACCTCGTCAATCAACCCGTAATTCTTGGCTTCCTCGGCCGACATGAAATAATCCCTCTCCACGTCTTCCTCGATTTTCTTCAAGGCCTGGCCGGTATGGTTGACCAGGATATTGTTGAGCTTCTCGCGCACTTTTAGGATTTCCTTTGCCTGTATCTCGATATCCGTGGCCTGCCCCTGGGCGCCGCCCGAAGGCTGGTGAATCATGATTCGGGCGTTTGGCAGGGCGTAGCGTTTGCCCTTGGCCCCCGCGGTTAAAAGGAGCGCGCCCATGCTGGCGGCCTGGCCCACGCAAATGGTGGAAACGGGAGCCCGCATGAATTGAATGGTGTCATAGATCGCAAGGCCGGAGGTGACAACCCCGCCCGGGCTATTGATATAGAGGTTGATGTCTTTATCCGGATCATCCGATTCCAGAAACAACAACTGGGCGATAATGGCGTTCGCCACATCGTCGTTCACGGGCGTTCCCAGAATGACAATACGGTCTTTCAAAAGACGGGAATAAATGTCATAGGACCTTTCCCCGCGGTTCGTCTGTTCGACTACTATTGGTATCAATGCCATAAATCCTCCGATTTTAATTCCAGCTATTTAACCATCAAGGGCACCAAGTTCACCAAGAAAGATTTTCACAATAATCATCTATTTTCAAAACCCATTCTTCCTTTTGATCCTTTATTCGAGTCAATCAAACCTTTCCGTTCGCCGTTCTTGGTGCCCTTGGTGAACTTGGTGGTTCAAACGCCTTTTAGGCCGCTTCGACTTTCGCTTGCGCGATTAAAAAATCCAACGACTTCTCATATTGAATCCACTCTTTAATGGATTCCAGATTTCCTTGCGATTGTAAATAACGCTTCACGGCGTCCGCCGGCTGGTTGACGTTCTGGGAGATTTTCGCGACATAAGCGTCAAAATCAGCGTCTTCACACTTGATTTTCTCGGCCGCGGAAATCTTTTCCACGATCAAAGCCATTTGCACGTTTTTCTGGGCTACGGGCCTCAGTTTCTCGACAAAATCCTTTTGCTGGTCCTTGTTCAGTTTATTGACGTCGATTCCCTGTTGCTTCAAACGTTCCACCCCCTGTTGAACCAGGCGCTGCTGTTCCATGTTAATCAGGGAAACCGGAATATCAAACGGATGATCAGCAATCAACTTCTCCCCAATTTGCTCGATCATCTTGGATCTTTCCGCGGCTTCCTTGCGGCTTTTGATCTGGGTTTCCAGCTTTTCGCGCAATTCCTTCACCGTCTCGGTTTGGCCCGCCTTCTTGGCGAATTCGTCATCCACCGGGGGAAGTTTCTTAACCTTGATTTCTTGAAGGGTGACCGTGAACTCGGCTTCTTTTCCGGCGACTTCTTTTTTCCCGTAATCCTCCGGAAATTTCATCTTGAAGGTTTTTGTCTCGCCCTTCTTCATACCAATAAGGTTCGTCTCAAAGTCTTTCAAGAGTCCCTGCGCGCCCAACAAAACCGGGTAACGATTGGCCTTCCCGCCGTCAAAAGGCTTCCCGTCAATTTTTCCCTCAAAATCAATAACCGCAAGGTCGTCATCCTTGGCGGCACGGTCTTCCACGGGAATAAACTCGGCCAATTGGTCCCTCATGCCGTCCAGGGCCTTTTCCACCTCATCGTCCTTAACCTTGGTGTTTTCCTTTTTCAGCTTGAGACCCTTGTATTCCTTCAGGGTAAAGGCGGGTTTTATTTCGATGGTCGCCACAAACTTCATGGCGGAACCTTCCTCAAATTGCAGGTGGGTTATCTGCGGATCGGCAACCGGCTCAATTTTCGTTGCGGTCATGGAAAGGGCTGTCCTGAAATAAACAGGCAAATGACGTTGGACCATCTCCTCCCTGACGTTGGATTTATATTGTTTTTTAATCACATCCATGGGGGCTTTGCCCTTGCGGAAACCTGGAAGTTTGGCTTCTTTAAGGATGGTTTTATAAATTTCATCCACTTTTGCCTGAACCGCCTCGGCCGGCACCTCGACCTCGACTTCCTTGGTGCACCCCGAAATATCACTCACGTTAACTTTCACAAGAAGCTCCTTAAAAGAGTAGGTTTCCTAATTCAAAATTCGAGCAATCGAACAATAGAAAATAGAACTCAATTTCGAGGTTGTTTTATCAACTCTCTATTTTCAATTTCTCAATTGCTCTACCAATTTTTCGCTACGCGAAAAATTGGTGCGTCCGCCATTTTCAGAAAAGAAAATGGGGACTGCGCCATTCTCTTTAACTCACGTAGCAAGCCTGCTTGCCACTTTTCCATGGATAAATGGTGCGAGGGGAGGGAGTTGAACCCTCACGGGTTGCCCCGCCAGAACCTAAATCTGGTGCGTCTGCCAGTTTCGCCACCCTCGCAATGCTTGAAACCACAGATGAACACAGTTTAGGCCAAAAAAAAATCAAATTGCAGTTCTTGGTGCCCTTGGTGTCTTGGTGGTAAAAATTCCTTAATCTTAAAGGCAAAATGGCTTTTTCCCGCAAAACAGGCCCCATATTAGCGAGCCAGCTAACCAAATTCAATTTAAGGCCCAAATTTTATCCAGCCAAAGCCTGATAAATAAGGGCTTAGAGGGGATGAAATTAGAGTTTAATGGAATCCTTAAAATTTCTGCCCCCTCACCCTGCCCTCTCCCGCGAGGGGCGAGGGTTTTTGATTTTTTGGAGGTACTCTTCAATCCATTTTCCATTAGATTGTAGACATGGATAGTAAACCTTCCGAAATTTCCAGGGTGGATCTGGCCATCATTGGCGGTGGAATCAACGGCGCCGGCCTCGCGGCCTTGGCCGCTCATGCGGGACTTTCCGTCGCGCTCTATGAAAAGGGCGATTTCGCCTCGGGCACCTCCAGTAAATCCACCAAACTTATTCATGGCGGCATTCGATATTTGGAACAAGCCCGATTTTCCCTTGTCTTCGAGGCCCTTCACGAAAGACGGCGCTTGATGGAACTGGCTCCCCACCTCGTCCATCCCATTCCATTTCTTTTACCCAGTTACAAAGGTGACCACCGGCCTTCCTGGATGTTGAAACTGGGTCTTTGGCTTTATGATTTTTTGGCCGGAGACAAAAACATCGGCCGTCATAAGTGGTTTTCCCCCGCTGAGGCATTATTAAAAGCCCCCACCCTGAATCCCGCCGGTTTAAAAGGCTGCGGCCTCTATTTCGACGCCCAGGTCAACGACGCCAGGTTGGTGTTGGAAAATATCCTGGCGGCGGAAAAGGCGGGGGCAAAATGCTTTAATTATTGCCAGGTTGTCCAAATCGATAATGACGACTTAAATTCCCGGATCTTTTACCACGATGAGCGTTTCAACGAGGGGGGGGTAATCACAGCTTCCTGCCTCGTCAACGCCTCGGGTCCCTGGGCCAACCAAACGGCCAAACTCCTTTCCTCGGACGCCTTAAAACTTGTCCGACCCACCCGTGGAACCCATATTGTTGTTCCTGAGGTTCTTGGCCAAAACGCCGTCCTCCTTTCCACGCCCAAGGATAACCGTATCATTTTTATCATTCCCTGGCGCGGGGTCAGCTTGGTGGGAACTACGGATCTGGATGATTCCGAAAACCCCGATTCGGTGAAACCTACCGAGGAGGAAATTCAATACCTTCTAACCGAGGCTAGCCGGGTTTTCCCCGCTTACACCTGGGAAAGAAAAAAGGTTATTTCCGCCTTCGCGGGGTTAAGACCCCTTGCCTGGTCCGACGGGGGCCATGCTTCCTCGGTTTCAAGGGAGGACAAAATTTTAAAATTGGGCCATGTTTTAACCATCGTTGGCGGGAAACTTACCACCTATCACTCGATGGCCGAAAAGGCCCTGAAACAGATCATGGATATTTTAAAAAGACAACCTTACACAACTCAAACCGCCCTTCTGCCAGGATCCCCTGAAAAACCCTGGGAACAATTTTTAAGGGCGGAGGTTTCAAGTTGGTCGACCAAATATGAAATTCAAGAAAACCAGGCCCAACATTTGGCCAAACTTTATGGGCGAAGGGCGGAACAAATTCTTAACCTCATGGCCGAGGATCCACGTTTGAGGGAATCCCTTCATCCGGGGAGGCCGGAAATTTTGGCCCAGGTCTTTTTTGCGGTAAAATTTGAAAAGGCCGTCCATTTGGAAGATGTACTGCTCCGCAGGTTGGAAATCGGGTACACAAACCAACGTTGGGGTTCGGCCCCGGATAAGGCCTCGAAATTGATGGCCGAGCTTTTGAATTGGGATGAAAATACCCGCCAAAAAGAACTTCAGCGGTACAAACAACAGTTATACCCACAGCCCTAAAACCCGATCCAGCTCCAAGACTCCAAGACGCCAAGAAAACAAATATTGTTTTCCAGAATTTAACTATTACACATTAAAAAGATTCACTTGGAGTCTTGGAGCTGAATTTTGGGGAGGTCGTGGCTTGACTGGGTTCTCCGGAAATCGTAAGGTAACCTATTCAATCGTCCTTTCTTTTATTCAACAGGAGCTTTCCATGGAAAAGGTCATTATTATCGGTTCCGGCCCCGCCGGCTACACTGCCGCCCTTTACGCTTCCCGCGCAAATCTTAATCCCCTGCTGATCGACGGGCCGCAACCAGGCGGGCAGTTGACCACCACAACCCTGGTTGAAAATTTTCCCGGCTTCCCCGCGGGGATCCAGGGTCCCGAGCTAATGGAAAATATGAAACAGCAGGCCGCTCATTTTGGAACCAGGTACAAAACCGGGTTCGTCACCAAGGTCGACTTTTCCAAACGTCCTTTTAAATTGTGGGTCGACGAAACGGAAGTTCTGGAAGCCGAATCCATAATTATCGCCACAGGAGCTTCCGCCAAATACGGCGGGGTGCCCCGGGAAATGGAACTCGTGGGCCACGGCGTTTCCGCCTGCGCGACTTGCGACGGCTTTTTCTTCAAGAATCAGGAAATCGCGGTGGTCGGAGGCGGGGAATCGGCCATGGAAGAGGCGAGTTTTTTAACCAAGTTTGGTAAAAGCGTAACAATTATTCACCGCCGGGAGGAATTCCGGGCTTCCAAAATCATGCTGGAAAGGGCCAAGGCCAATCCCAAGATTCATTGGATGATGAACACGGTTATTACCGAATTGTTGGGAAAAAAGGAATTAGAGGGGATTAAGATTAAAAACCTCAAAACCAACGAGCAAAAACAAATGCCCGTGACCGGACTCTTTTTCGCCATCGGCCATGTCCCCAACACTTCAATCTTCAAGGGTCAGCTGAACATGGACGAGGTCGGTTATCTAAGCCTACCCCACCCGCCCAAAACCATTACCAATATCCCCGGGGTCTTTGCCGCGGGCGACGTCGCCGATCATTATTACCGCCAGGCTATTTCAGCTGCCGGCATGGGGTGCATGGCGGCCATTGAGGCGGAGCGGTGGTTATCAGAACAAGGCAAGTAAGTTAAAATCAATTGGCCGGCCCCAGAGTCTGCGAATCGCATTGAAGGGCTTTCAAAACAGTGTAAATAAAAAAGCCGCGGCTGCTTTCCAGCCCCGGCTTTTGAAATGTTAAATTTTATTTGTTTAGCTGTATTTTCCGGACGCGGTTTTGACCGCCTTACCCGCCGGGAGTCTCTCAAAAACAACCCCCTGCTTGGTCGCCCCCGCGCCAAAGTCCGCGATTCCGTTTTTCTGGCAGAATTCCCTCTCGCTGAACTGCAAATATTCCCAATCCCTCGAGGCGGAATCCCGGTGCCCGCAGGTGATGCAGACATAATCAAACTCGATTTGTGTATGACCCTTGGACTTCTGGGTTAAAACCCTGCAGTCGGTCATTTTCACGTGCTCCCGGCATTCGGAACAAAAAATAGTTTCGGGATATTTAATGGGCTTCATGAACAACTCCTGAAATTTTAAAGGGGTGAATTTGGTCGGATGAAACCGTGGTGAGGCGACCGGGAGGATTCAGCATTTGCTGAGGGAACATCATGCGCTTAAAAACCTTAAATTCCAAGGGCATTCAAAAAGCCCTAAACCCTCGGGTGGATAAATGATGAATTCCATTGGTTAAACGGGAAAACGGAAGAATAAACAAAATGGAAAAGACTTTTTCCGGACCATTCGCGGAAGCGAATGCCGCTTTTCCCCCGCCCGCCCCAGGAAGCGGTATACTTGTGCCCACAACAAAATTGATCGATTGGGAAAGGAATTTTTTTATGTTAATTGAGACCAAGGATTTGGGGAAGATCGTGGAATTGCCTCTTAAACCTGATTGGGGGCCCGGTATCATCAGCAAATTGGAAACCCGTTTCGCCCTTATCATTTTTCGAGACGCGGAGGAAAAGGAACCCAAAAAATATTTTCTTTCCGAAAATCCCCTGAAGTGGGCTGCCAACCAGGATTATCCCGACCTGGTAAAACGCGCCAGAATCAAGAACCGCAAAATCAAGCCGAAAGCGGTTGTCCAGCCAACCGTTTAAATCACCACCAATTTAAAATAAAAAAAGCGGGCCTATCCAGGTCCGCTTTTTTTATTTATCCGGAATTCCATTAACCTCTTTGAAACAAATCCACCTCCGCGAAGGTCCAGGTTTCCACCGGCATATCATCATCCACCTTCACCCGGTACTCCCCGCGCTTCCGGTCGACAAAAACAACCATGCCCACCACCTCAATGGTTTTATGAAGAACGAGATCCCTAAGTTGTATGGGAGGCGTGGACATGAGCGGCATTATAGGAAAATTCGCCGGCGATACAATTTAAATGATGGTTCCGGCCCTGCCGCCACCCTGGCTCCACAGTGATTTCCAGGAATTTTGAAGTTTAATTTTAGGTTTAAGAAAAATAAATAAAACAAAATCAGTTTTTTTGAATATCCTGTGTTGAAACCGACGCGGCGGGATTCAAGGAGGATGCATGTCCGAAAAACAGTATTTAAAGTTGTCTGGCAGTTTTTATTTTGATCCAATCAAGAAACAAATCCTGAAAAAACAAGGTGGTTCCTTTTCACTAGTCCTCAACGACCGGAGGCGTTCCCAAAAACCAGTGACCCAGGACCGCAGGGCCCGGTTTGAGGCCATGCCCATCCACCTTACCCCCATCGCGCAAAATCTTTTTTGGGACTCCAACTCAAAGGATGTTTATAAAAAGATCGGGGGTAACTTCGTTCTTTACTCGAAAGACCGCCGGAAAGCCCATAAACCAGTGGATCAGGACCGAAGGTCGACGGGACGCTAAATCAACCTTCCGCGAACAAACCTGTTAAGGACGGTTCTGAGCCACGCCCCTACGAACCTTAATTTTTCGACTCGTGAAAATTAAGCCGGCCAGATCTTCCTTCCGCCCCTAGGGGGTGTAATTTCCTCGATCTTTTTTAAATCTTCCCTGTCCAGGGGGGCCAAAAGTCCAGCGGAGACATTGTCCTCAACCTGTTTCCCGTTTTTAGCTCCCGGAATGATGACGGAGGTAGCGGGGTTCGCCAGGGTAAACTGGAGGGCCAGCTGGGCCAGGTTTTTTCCCCGGGTCAGGGGTTTCAACCTTTCAACTTTTTCAAGGTCTTCAATAAATATTTTCTTTTCGTCGGGTTTCTCCTGCCAGTTTTGCCTGAAATCACCCGCCCCAAATTTCGAACCACGGTTGAACTTGCCCGCCAAAATTCCCATGGCCAGCGGCCCGCGGATTACCGTCCCGATGTCCTCCTTTTCGCAATAAGGAAGAATATCCGCCTCGGGAGTGCGGTTGAGAATACTGTAGTCAATCTGGACGACGGAACACTTCCCCTCGATATTGAATTTTTTCAGGTACTCAAAATCGCTCGTGCTCACGCCGTAATGTTTTACCTTCCCCTGCTTTTTCAGTTTCTCAAACCCTTCGATGAAAACGGGGTGGGTTTTATGCTCAAAGTTGATGTGGCAAAAAAGAATCTCCACGTGGTCGGTCTGCAGACGCTTTAAATTGGATTCAAAACCTGCAATGAGCTTGTCAACGGTGGTGTACTGCGTGCTTTGGGTCTCCCCATTGAAATTAATCCAGCCAATCTTGGTGGAAACAATGAATTTGTCCCTTCGGCCCTTCATGGCCTGTCCCAGCAATTCCTCGCTGTGGCCGTAAACGTCCGCCGTGTCAAAAAAATTTACCCCCATCTCCAGGGACTTTTCAATGGCCTCGAAGGTGTCCTTGTCCTCGGTTTTTCCCCAACTGTCCCCGCCGCCCGCCCAAAGGCCTGTTCCGATTTCGGCCACCTCAAGATTGGTTTTGCCCAATTTACGTTTTTTTAACGGCATAGTCCCCCCCAAAAAACCTCAAATGAAAACCCAAGCCGGACTTCAGTACGCCGATACCAGCCGATCCAAGGCTATGGCAATAATATGGAATCGGACCTTACCGTTTTTAATCCGCGTACAAATTTCTTTTAAAGGCGTGAAAGAAAAAGGAAAAAACTACTGGGCCGACGCCTTGTCCAGGTAACCCTTGAGGGCTTCCTGATCCTCCACCGCCATCAACATCAGCCGAAGCCCGGCGCCCGTCTCATTGACCCAGACCACTTCGGCGAATGCGAAGAGTTGTTTTGATTTTTCAGGAACCGAGATATCCAGGCGGAAAACATCCCCCACCTTGACGGTTTTATCGGTTTTGATATGCATTCCCTCAAGGCTCAGGTCCTTGGCCAGGGCTGTTTGTCCCCGAAGGTTTTCCAGCTCCTGGGGATCCTCCACCAGCCTGTATTGAACCGGGACCTTTACCGGGATTCGTGAATGAACCCGTTTTTCCAGGAAAGTTTTGTTTTCAGTCATGGGGTATCTTCCTTTTGACGGATTCTAACACAAAAGAAACCGGGAGGTCTTTAAAACCAATTTCATTTTTTAATCCTAACACCGGCGTAATATCCCTTAAAAGCAAGGTCCGTTGTGATAACCGGAAGGGTTAAAAACGTAGAACCTCCCTTAACCTTCGCTTTTACCACACCCCGTTTAATTCCCTTTTCCGTGTCCCACCATTCCATTTTCCAGAATCCGTCGTGGTTTAATCCGGTCAATCGGAGTATCCCGCCCTTAACCGGCGGGGTTTCGGGATGGGAATAGGTAAAGTTCCTGGATTGGACCCTTCCCAGTACCCTGTCCCTTCCCACTATGGCTTTACAACGCAAGACCCCCACGTAATTGGTGAGGGAATAGGAAGCGACCTGCACCCAATCCTGTCCTGTGCTGTCCACGGAGATTTCGTGGGAGCCTGATGGAAGCGCTATTTCGTAGGTAGCGTTGGCGGAAGCCGGGGTGTTATTAACCTGAGTGGATTTCCCATCCAGTTGAATGGTCAGGTTGTTGGTTCCCCATGAGGAAATGGTGTTAAGTTTTACCCTAAATTTTCCAGGTTTGGCCATCTCCACGTGGAAGGTGGGAGGGTTTCGGAAATCAACCTTGGCCGTGCTGTAAACAAATCCCGTTAGATTGGTTTCTGGAGGTGTGACCGCCCCATCCTGGCCCAGGTTAAAATGATTCGCGCCAGCCTTGACTCCCCATCCGTTATTGCCGGGGGAAAAGGTCAAATCCGTCATTTGCGGGGTGGTAACGGTAAAGGCGGTCGGCTTGTAACCCCGGTTGTCCAAATCCTCCCCTGAAACAAAGGCCGAGATTCCCTTCCAGCGGTAATAAAGGTTTTTGGGTTCCACATAACTGTCCCACCACCAGGGAAATCCCCCGCCCGCCGCCTTCGCGGTCAAGGAGCCCCAATTGGTGTTATGGATGAAAATGCCCGTGGGATCCTTTTTGTTTTCCGAATCCCCATCCCCGCCGATCCCCATTTCCCCGATAAAAAAAGGTTTGTCGGGATTCCTGGTTTTCATCTGGGAAGTTAGCCCATCCACTATTTGCGCCATGTCCAAACCGCCGTAATTATGCTCCTGGGTGAATTGCATGCCGGTTTTCCATACCTCATCCGGCCAAGTCAAGGCGTGGGCGTAGCTGGTGGTCAACAAATGCCGGTAGGGGTCAATGGATTTCAAATATCCACCCATTTCCTGGTGAAACATGGCGGAAGCCCTCACGGAGCCGGAATAATTATCGATCCATTCCATTTCATTGAACAATTCCCAGGACTGCAGGGAGGTGTAATGGGCGTAACGGGCGACCAGATACCGCCAGTTTCTTTGAATATACATTTTCGCCTTTTCACTGGTCCAAAGTTCCTCGGGTTTGTCCATAAAGCCGCCCTTGGGGTTCGCTCTTTTATTGTAGGGGTTGTCCTTCCAGTTGGGGTTTGTGGTGCTGGAGAATTTTCCATGGTTAAGGAGGCAAAGCATGACATAGACATTTTTCTCCGCGCAAAGGTTGAGGATATAATCCAGTTCCCAAGCCTCCTTGAGGCGGTCCATGTAATTGCCGGGGAGGAGCGTCGTCGCGGGGTAAGAATAGGCCCACTCATATTCGGTATGCCAGTTCGCCTGCCAAATCCGCGCGAAATTTCCGCCATTTTCGGCCAGGGACCCCACCCACTTATCGAATTGGAAGGTCCGCCCTCCGGAAGACCAGGCGATGTTTTCTCCAAGGGGAAAATAGGTCTCGCCGCTGTCAAAGACGAAATATTCCGGGTCCCTGGAGGATATCCGGACAAAACCCTTATTCTGGGAAGCCCTGACCGTAAAGGCGTGAGCGGGGGCAGTTGAAACCCCGAAAGCATCCTTCACCTGAACGCGATAGGTCCAATCTCCCGTTTCGTTTGGGGTGAACCTGGCTTTCCAAACCAGCCCCCCAACCGGAGTCAGGGTTTGAGAATTGAAATCACCCGCACGTTGATAATCTTGATAAACAAAACCATTCACTTTGCCTATAACCCCTGAAGGGGATTTGAATTCAACCGTGACATCCACTTCCGCCGGATCAAATGGGTTTTTATAGGTTTTGCCAAGGTCAATGGAAATCTCAAACTTCCCAAATTTTCCCACGGGCCCATTATCGGAAACGGATTGAATGGTTCCGGCCCAAACAGGAAAACCGGACAACCAAAAAAACGCGAGGATTCCCATGCTTTTATTCATAATGAAATTCCTTCGCTTATTTAAAAAGGGATTTAGGGTTTCTAACAAAAATAAAAAAAGGCAATTTGAACCACCGAGAACACCAATTCCCCCAAGAAAGATAAAACAAAAGCCCAAATTCTTGGTTTTTTCAAAATTCCTCTCACCGCTGTTCTTGGGGCCCTTGGTGAACTTGGTGGTTAAATGGTTTTGTTAGTTGTCCTTAATGGCCTTCGGACTTTTCCGGTGGTTTTTCCAATTTCGCTTCGACGGCCTTCAGGGCCCTTTCGGCCGCCGGCTTTATTTCCTTTTCAGCGTCCTTGAGGAGGGTTTCCAAAAAGGTTTTGACGGAATTCGACCGAAAATGACCCAGCGCCTCCAGGGCCGCTTCCCTGACCTTCATGTCCCGTACCTTTTTCTTTTCAAGAAACCTGTATTTTTCGGCCCATTCCATCAGGGCGTCGATGGAAAGAGGGTCCGCCATTTCCCCCAACGCCAGGCAGGCGGAAACCCAGAATTTTTCCTTTTGTTTGGATTGTTCCGGAAACTTCCTTACCGCGGCGATGATTTTTCTCGAATCCCCCTCCAAACCGGTCAGGGCGAGGACCTTCATGGCCGGCAGGGCAAGGGGATTTTCGATGGAATCCAGAAGCCGGAGCAAGAGGATTCGAAACTCGGTTCTTTTCCACAAGGCGATGGTTTCAAGAATTTTAACCTGAGTCTCGTTTTTGTAGGATTCCCAGTTCCGCTCAATGTGATCCGCGGCTCTTCCCGGCAGTGGAATTTTTTGAAACAACTCCAGAAATAAACCCATTCTTTCCGGTCCGGTTTCGTTTTGAAGGGCTGGTTCAATCAGGTTTAAACCCTTGTTTTCCAAAATTTTCAACAAAGCCACGGCCTTTTCCCATTCCTTGTCGCCGGGTTTCAAGGCTTTTTCCATTAGGAAAGGACCAGTCAGGCCCTTAAGGAGGACGAAAAGCCCCTCCACGGCCTCCCGGCTTCCCGAGTCCTTGGAATGAAGGTTTACCAGGTGTTCCAAAACGGGATCGGAATAAATGGTTTCCAGCGCCACCTTCGCGGCCAGGTCCTGCTTTTCAAACATGGGCGGTGCCTTTTCCGCAAGATTTTTCAGGACCCCGGTGGTTGAAACAAGCTCTTCCCAATTGGGGCTTCCCATTTCCAGGGGGAGCCAATTTTGGGCGAGGGTTAGTCCAACGTAGTAGCTGGGAGGAAATCGGGGATCCAGGAGAAATTCTCTCAAAGCCTTGAGCCCATCCAATTGAAGGTGGCGGGGAACGGCGTTCCATTGAAGCCGGTTCAAATGCCGGAGGGCGATGGCTTGCTCCTCCTCATTTCCGGCGGCAATTTTCTTCCAAAGGATTCCCCACACCGCCTCAAAAGGTTCCTGGTCGTCCTGTTGCTGTAAGGTCGGGAGCCGTTCAGCGACATGCGTTTCCAGTCCTGGATCCAAAAGAACTTTTTCCTTGGCAGCCCTCAAGTCGGTCAAAACAGGGTCTGAATCAAACAAGGATCCCTGGGCGGCGTCCTGAACCTTTTCCCCGGCCTCGGGAACTTTTAGGGGGATTCCCTGGCTTTCTCCCAGCAGGACCAGCTTTTTGAGAACCTCATCCATGCCGACCTGGACCTTTTTCAATTGATCGGGTTGGTTCGCGGAAGTGAGGGTTTTTTTCAGGGAGAAAAAACCGTTCATGACATCCTGCCAGGGAAGGAGGGCTCCAGCGTCTTTGGGTCCCGCCGCGGTTCCACTTTCGACGTTTCCCGTGGTCAGCCAGCCCCCCATGTGATCAATCATTTTTTTCGCCACTTCCCGCTTGTTGCTGTCAGGCCTAACACGGGAAAAAATTTGGAGAAAATATTGAAGGGCCTCAAGAGCTTCGTCCAGATTTTCCTCCCCGCCCGGCAAGGCATCCCCCGTGACAACTTTTTCCCCTTCCTTGATGGCCACATAGACCTTTTCATTGAGGGTGATATGGGGAATGGGTTTTTGAACGAGGGCCTGTACCAGGGATAGCCCCGTGGGAAGGGCTTTTGGTTTTAAAAGCTCAAAAAGAGATTGAATTTCGTTTTGGGTAACACCCTTTAAAAAGGAAAGGCTGTGAATTTTGTGGGTTAAAAAGAGGTCCTTGATCATGTTGGTGGACCCCGTCATCCTCTCGTCCAGAGGACTTCCCTCTATCAGAAGCCTCCCCTCGGATTCCGCCAACCCAACCGCCGGCAGGGACTCAAACAGGAGATTCAGGGCGTTCAACAGGCGTTCGATGGACTTCACCACCATGTCATTTCCCGCTGAATAAAGAAAAAAATTGGAGAGGGCCACCCGTAATTCACGAATGGCGGAAGAGGCAAGACGGATTTGGGCTTGATCTAGCACGAGGAGGGTCTCTTTTCGGGAAAATTAAGGCAGGAACATTTTAACCGTTAAATAAGTTTTTCCACTTACTTTCCATGTCATCCTGGGGCGGGGATTTTTTACCGCCCCCGCGCCCTTGGGAGAACTCAAATTCGTCGCAGTAATTCCCTTTTTCTTTATTTTTTACGGCTTCGGTGGTTCGGCTGGAACATTGGTTGGCCGCCGAGGAGTCGTAAAGTTTGCAGTTTAGGCAACAGTGCAGGTCCACCCCGCAGGAGGAGCAGGTCTCAGCCCGGCCCGGCTGGCTTCCCGGCGATCCATCCCAGGACTCCTGACACGAATGACATTTTTTCATAACAGCCCCCAAAAATTTACCAACTTTACAGGAACACGGTTCCTAGCACCCCGGACGCCGCTTTTTCTTACCCGTCCTCGGCCCAAAGGTGAAAGGCGATCTTCACCGCCTCAATTTTATTAAAAAGCCAGGTGGATTCCGCCAGCGATGGTGCTTAGGTTTTGGGTGCCGCTGAAGTGGCCGTCATAAATGGCGGAAATATTGACCTGGTTCCCAAGGGCCAGTTCGAATCCCCCGCTCGCCGAAAGCACCGTAGCGTCAGGAGGCGTTCCAACAACCAAAAAGGTGTTCGTCGAAGCTCCGCCCAAAAAAGTTTGAAAGGAAGATGTGACATTTCCTATTTCCTTGCTGGCGGAAACCTTGACACCCGGAATCAAGCTGGCGTTTTTACCCAGACTAAAGGTCCATGTCTCTCCCAAACCCAAATAAGGCCTTAGGGAATCGTTGGAAACCGCGGGAAGCGAAAGGTTCAGACTATCGGAACCCGTTTCAACAAAAGCGTTTTGGGACAGATGCGCAATTTGAAAACCCGCGAAGGGTTTAATCGTAGTGTCCACATCCTCAATCCGGTAATCCCATTGCAGGGCGCCCATGATTTGGTTTCCCTCAGGAGCGCCGGCCAGTTGATTGATATCCGTTCCCAGGGTAATGGTCCGGGACACCCTGAAACTATCAACCACATAACCGCCGATGAGGCTGATATCCATTTTCGAGGCTTGAATATTTCCATAAAGGCCGAACTTGAGCCCGTCAATGGCGGCAGTCGACGCGGAATCCGAGGCGGTAATCGTTGTGTGGAGATACCCTCCCAAAAGGCCTACCGTCAGGTTGGAAGACAGGCTGGCGTCATATCCGCCCACAACTCCAAAGGAGGATTTGTTAAAACCCGTTATCTCGGTCGTGGCATTAAGCGAACCGAAACTATCCGCGCTTTGAAGCCAAAGACCTTTGGACGACCCTCCGGTCCCTGTTTTATTTCCGGAGGAACCGCCCGCGTTCATGGCGGCTGAAAACATCCCTCCCATAAAACCTGTTTGTTTCGGGGTTTGGGGAATCTCTACCCCATTCCCCAGATGGCTGAAAAGAAGGTCATTCTCGAATTGTAAATTGTCCTGCAAAACTCCAGGGAGGGCCGTATAAATCACTCCTCCCATCTGATCCAAAAGGGCTGATTGCCCCGAGGGAAGGTTGAAGAGTTCCCCTTCCTTAACGCTGAGGTTATCACTGCAGGTGAAAAGGGATTGATTAAGAGCCGTGGCAATGGCGATTTCGTTGGGGGTTTTAGCAAAAGGAGCGAAGTCCGCTCCGGCTTGAAGAAGGATCAGGGTAACCGCGCTTGAACCGTAAAAAACGTAGGGAGTCATACCCGATACCGAAGAATAGGCGTTGGCAAAGGTTCCTGTTACGGGGCCACCCAAAATGATGGCGTACCGGTCCCTGAAGCCGTAATTGGCAATAATGGATTGGGTCGCAAGATCCCCGCCCAATTGGGCTCCTGAAATCGTCAGGAAGGAGCATTGATTGGTTCCCGGCAGGATATTGATAATTAAAGAACCCGTTGAGGATTGATTAAATTGTCCGATCGTCAACCCGGCTGAAAAGGGCGAGGCATTTGGTCCATAGGGAGAAACGGTTGCGTTATTAGTAACCGTTCCATTGATGGTGCCGTAACCCCATAAAATCCCAACACCCGACCCATTGACGACGGTTACCGAACCGTTGAGAACGGGATTAGAAATGGAATTGACTCCCATTCCAAAGACGCCTCCCACGACACTCACCCCATTTGATACGTTCGCGAGACCATCCAGGGTAAAATCACCATAGGACTCAATCAGGGTTGCGACATTCAGGCTTCCAGCAAAAGTTCCATTCCCCACCTGAAGGGTTCCATTGGGGGAGTTCAACCCGCCAGAACCTGTAAGATTACTTACAGAAGCGGAGGGGGCGATACCGCTTAAGAACATCACCGAACTGGGCCCAAGATTGAGATTTCCCACGGTCACACTGATGTTGCCGCCAACACCCGCTGAAGCCGTGAATCCCGACCCCGACCCCATCGTCATGGCCCCGGCATTCACAAAAACATCCCCGTCCGCTCCGCCGGCACTGCCTCCCAAACCGCTGTTTAAATTAACCGTAGTCGAAACACCCATGGTGAGGGATGAAACCGTCAAGGCCGCGTCACCCCCGCTGCCTGGCGTCGTCCCAGAACCTCCCCCGCCCCCTGCCAAAACCAGACTTCCGCCGTTAAGGTTTACGGTTCCAAGGTCCGCGATGGCGTTTCCCCCTGAACCGGCCACGGTTCCGCCGTTTCCGTAACCGCCCCGCAAGTAAAGGGTTGACCCGGCGTTGGTGGTTAGGTTACCTATGGTTACAAACGCGTCTCCGCCGTCAGCGCTTTGGCCTTGAACAACTCAACCCCCTCCCAACCCCCCCAAACCACCTACACCGGTCAATTGGGAAGCGTTGCCGAGGGTAAGGGTTCCGATAGTCACTCCCACATCCCCCGCCGAGGCCCCTGCGCCGCCATTGGCGCCTGCCCCACCGTCCCCGCCCGTTCCACCCTGTCCCCCGGTTAGGGATAAAACCGAATTGACACCCATGGTTGAGGAAAGTGCGGTAACCCCGACATTACCCGCGGAAAAACCAGGGGTACCATCCACCCCCGGTCCGCCGTTGGAACCAAAACTTCCAAAAGCCGTCATCAAATAAAAGGTAATCCCCGAACCAAGACTCAGATCCCCGGAAGACTGAAACATGGTGTTATTTCCCGGGGCATTGGTCACTTTGAAGGAATTGCCGATGAGGGTCAGGCTCTGGGAGGCGGCCGTGAGGGGCTGGGTCAGGGTGATGGTGGTATTGACCGGCAGGCTGAAGGAAACAGACCCGCCCGAAGACCCATTGATGGTCGTGATGGCTCCGCCAAGTGAACCCAAAGTGTTATCGCCGGCGGTCGTGGTAATGGTGACCGGCTGGGCCTGGGCAGGTGAAAAAAAGGGCAAAAAAACTAAGAGGAGGAACGCATTTAAATAAAGGGTAGTGATTTTCACAAAGAGAATTTTACCGTAAACCGTCTTTGTAGGGGCGCGATTTATCGCGCCCTGGGCGCCATAAATGGCGCCCCTACAGGTGAGGGGACAACAAATTCACACACTCCCCATCAAGTTGGGCCAAACAAGGTCTATTTTCCGTGGTAAATCGATAATTGGGATCAAATAGCGGTTTTAAATTTCCATGATGACCGGCATGACCATCGGCCTGCGGTTGGATTTCTGGTTAAAAAACCTCTGCAGGGTCTTCCGCATGGTTTCCTTCACCGTGCCCCAGTCATTAACCTTATCGTGGATTTCATCCTCAAGGGTTTTACGTATCAAATCCTTGGCCTCGTCCATGAGTTCGTCCGACATGGTTTCGCTGAAACCTCTCGTGACCAGGTCCGGTCCCCCGACAATTTTCCCCTTGGCTTGATCCACCGTAATCATGGCCACAACAACCCCGTCCTGGGACAAATGCAGGCGGTCGCGCAAAACAACCTCGCCTACGTCGGTGATATGCTTTCCGTCGACGAGAATCGTACCGCCCGAAAACTCCTTCTCAATTCGGGCTTCCTCCCCCTCGATAATAAACTTTTCGCCATTCTCCAAAATGATGGTATTGGCGGGGGGAATCCCCATTTCCTCGGCCATACGGGCATGAAGCACCAGATGCCGGTATTCCCCGTGTACGGGGATGAAATATTTTGGCTTCACCAGCGCCAGCATGATTTTTTGTTCCTCGCGGCAGGCATGGCCCGAAACATGAATTTCGGAAACAGCCTCGTATAAAACCTCGGCGCCCCTTCGGTAAAGCAGGTTGATAATATTGGAGATCGCCCTTTCGTTGCCTGGAATGGTGCGGGCGGATAAAAGAACCATGTCATCGGGTTGGATGGAAATGTTCTTGTGGTCCCCCATGGCCATTCGGGAAACACTGCTCATGGGCTCCCCCTGGCTTCCGGTGGTGACAATGACGATTTCCTTGGGGTCCATCCCCTTCAGGTTTTCCGGCTGAACCAGCATGCTGTTGGGGACGTGCATGTAGCCCAGATCCCGGGCCACCTGGGTGTTGCGGATCATGCTCCGGCCCATGATGCAAACCTTGCGGTTGACCTTTTTGGCCGCCTCGATGACCTGCTGGACTCGGTGAATATTGCTTGCGAAACAGGCAACAATGATTCGTTTCTTGGCCTTGGGAAAGATCTTCTCGAATTCCTCCCCCACCACCTTCTCGGAAAGGGTGTAGCCCTCCCTTTCGACGTTGGTGGAATCGGACATGAGCATCAACACGCCCTTTGAGCCGTAATCAGCGAAGCGGTTCAGGTCCGTGGGAATGCCGTCAACGGGCGTGGGGTCAATTTTGAAATCCCCCGTGTGAATGACCACCCCGGCCGGAGTGGTCAGGGCGATTCCGCAGCCGTCCACGATGCTGTGGGTGACCCGGATAAACTCGATGTGAAAGGGACCCAAATCGAAGGTTTTCTTGGGGTCAACCTCCACGAAAGTGGGCGGCTCCTTGAACTTAAACTCCTCCAATTTGGCCTTCACAAACCCCAAGGTGAGTTTGGTGCCATAAACCGGCACATTCAACTTTTGAAGAAGATAAGGGATTGCCCCGATATGGTCCTCGTGCCCGTGGGTCAACAAAACCGCCTTCAGCCAACCCGGCCTTTCGGCGATGAAATTAAAGTCAGGGATGATGTAATCAACACCGGGGTGAAACTCGTCCGGAAACATGAGGCCGGCGTCGATCATGACGGCGCTGCCGTCGTAATCAATCAAGGCCATGTTTTTTCCGATTTCGCCGAGGCCGCCCAACGGGATAAATGATAGTTGTGCCAAATGTGAATCCTTTAAAAGATAGTTTTTTTAAAGCGAAGTTCGCAAAGAAAATCAAAAAATCAAAATAAATAAAATAATAAGGATAATCTTTGGTTTTAAAACCCGTTTATTTACATGGGACGGGTCGTTCTTCGCGATCTTTGCGTCTTCGCGGTAAATCGACTTAAAAACGAAAAGCCTTCTCCAGTTTATGAAGAAGGCTTATTGGTTTTTCCTCAATTAATTACCAGCGGTTGCCGAACCCGCCGCCATCTGAGCTTTTTCGTCCACCACCGCGGTTATCCCTGCGGGGCCTTTCCCCAAATCCCCCCCCGTCACGGTTTCCACCGCCGAAACCACCTTCGCGGCCGCCGCCCCCGGACCCGCCATCACGCCGTCCTCCGCCGCCGCCATAACCACCTCGTCCGCCGCCACCGCCGCCGCCCCGGTTAAAGCCGCCGCCACCGCCGCCCTTGCGGTCTTCCATGGGACGGGCTTCGTTGACCACAATCTGCCTTGAACCAACCGTGGCGCCGTTCATTTTCTGGATGGCCGCCTTGGCTTCTTCATCGGTTCCCATTTCCACGAAACCGAACCCTTTGGACCTGCCGGACATTTTGTCCGAAATCACTTTCGCGCTTTCCACTTTTCCACAGGCAGCGAAAAGCGTTTGCAATTCCCCGTCCGTCGTTTCAAACGGCAGACTTCCAACATAAAGTCTCTTGCCCATAAAATCCCCTCTGGGGAGCCGAAAGCCCCTGTCGTCAAAACCGGCAAAATCCTGCTAGGCGGCCGTCTTTCCCTTCAAAAAATTCTGCGAAAAATCATCACTTAAAAACTTTTGGGAGAACTCTTCCATTTCCGCCATTTTGGCGTAAAACTTTTGGAGAATGTATTCCGGGTCCATGCCCACCTGGTCCCCGAAAGGCTTTAGGCTTCGGACTTCCTTGACGGCGAGCCTCACGAAAATCTTCCACCACAACCTCAGGAAAAAAGTCTTGAGGGGACCCGAATGGTCCATCAGGGTTTGTACTCCAAGTTTGGTCCCCGCGATATGGCGGGACTCGTCCTTCAGCATCAACTTGATCATTTCCTTGCCCACCGGGTCAATAGCTTCCAGTTCCAGGGATTTCTGGAAAATGGCGCCGGCCATGGTCTCGGTGAAATAAGTCGCCAAAATCCACCGCTCTACCGGCATGGGTCCGCTTGTCGCCAGCCAGACCAGGGGATCAAAGGCCTTTTGTTTCGACGGGGGGGAATTTAGTTTATAGAGATACTTGCGGAAGACGAACAGATGCTTTGCCTCGTCACAGCATTGGGTGGAGTAATAGGTGACCATTTCATTGATCTTGAACATGTGGGCGGCCTTGTTCATCAGGCGTTGAATGATTTCCAACCCCTGCCATTCACCCTCATAAAAATAATGAAGGATGTTGATCCACCCTTCCTTGATGGCTCCCAATTCAATGGGTCTATCCCAGTCAATATCCTTTTCAGGATCCCAATTGGCCGCGAATGCCATGCGGGAAAGTCCATCCCAGGTTCGGGCATTCGCCTTTTCCAGGATTTCGGGTTTCGCCGTTTCGTTTCCGCTAAGTGTCGCTTCCATCGCTTGTCCCATAAGGCCTTCACTCCTGTTATTTCTTCAGTTCTTTAGAATCAACGTGCTTCCAAAACATATCCAGCCTGACCGGAACCTCATCCTGAACCGGCATCGTCAATAAGGAGGGGGGCTGAATTTCAAAATCCCTCAATTTCAGGCGGAGCGTCGCCAAGAGATGGGCACCCCCGGAATTCCAAGCGGTCATTTCCAAATTGACATTGGGATATTTCACGGTCTTGCCGGCAAATTGAATTGTAAAATCAGCCGCGACCTGCCCCGGAAGAGATATCCTTCCGTCCTTTTCCTTAAAATCAGCTTTGACATCAATCAAGGGATAAAGGCCGGCTTTGGTCACCTGGAGCATATGAAGATCCCGGTTTTTATCCCCGGAATCAAAGGAATCCACCAGAACTCCCACGTGAAACTCGTTATGACCGCTATAGCATACACCTTTTCCCTTGGTGGGAAAAGTTAGTTCTATTACGGCATTTGCGCCGTTTCCTTTTGTTACTTTAATCGGGGAAACGGCTTTTCCCTTTACCACATGGAGGGGATGGGTCACGGTGTAGGTTATTTCAGACTTTTCAAGGGCCCAATGGCCCTTCAAATCAAGGCCAAGCCCAAGAACCGGAATCAGGAAAAGGAAAAAGTAAAGAAAGTATTTATTCACAAAGGCCTCCGGGATAAATTTAAAAAGTGATAACAGCGAGAGACGTGAGGTAGGAACCCAGTAAAGTGCCCGCCATTATGCCGTGGATGGTTCCCAGATCTCCCACCGGCTGGCCGTTGGCGATGCGGTCATTAGCCATATCCCCCACCAAAGGCGTGAGGATCATAAGTGGCATATGGATCCAGGAAAGGATCTGGTGCAATTCCGTGTTTCCGGTTGGTTTCAAGTCTTTTGGTTTGGGCGCCAGGATCGCGAACATGGCCGTTGTAATGTAAAGACCCGCCGTGGCAAGACCCAGGGTGGTATGAAGTCCGGTATCGGAATTTCCCTTGGCGACGTTGTTCGCGGTTGTGATTCCCAAAATAAACTCGGTCGTTAGGGGAACCGCCGTAATCAGCCCGAGGGTTTGGTGAATCCTCAACATATCGGTTCGAGCCTCCAGGTCTTTTTGGAAAGCGGGATTGGCTTGGGTTTCCTCCTTTGAAAAACCCAGGTCATCCGTGGAATCCGCGACCGGGGCAATAACCAGTTTGTGGGATTTTTTCTGCTTGGGGGCTGCCTCCAGCGGGTTAATGACAGACGCCGCGATAAAAAGAAAAGATAGAAACACCTTCATGGACCTTTTCAATGGTTTTTCCTTCCCTGGCTCATTTTTCAGCTCTTTTTAATACGCCCGTTCAAGACCGGAAGTTTCCAAGGGTGGAAAAGACTTGTTCCCGGGTGGCGTTTCACGGCCATTAACCCAAACCGCTTACCCCCACTTGCCCCAAAAGGAGCCGCGATTTATTTTTTGGGCGCCGTTTCAACGGTATTATTGAAATTCAACAACGACTTGTCATCCGTTGGAGCCTGGGGCAATACCTGTTCCTGTCCCCGGGCGAAACGATTATAGCGCTTGACCGCGTTGAACTTGGCGGTGTTCGCTTCCAGTTGGAAAAAAGAACCAGCCTCCGCGGCCAAAACACAACCAATGAGGGGAAACCAAAAACCCGCCCTTTCCCCGTTTGTACTCGGCCCTCCATTCGCGGCGATGGTTGCGATTTCTCCCCCGATCCCCAGACCGATCAAAATCTTTGAAATCAAATCAGATGATTCGGACCTTTTAATCATCCGGGAGGCCTCAAAATCATTGATGGAAACAATTCTTTCCTTGATTTCCTCAAAATGATTTAAATCCCTTCCCTGAATGGAATAACCAAATCCTCCAAGGGTGGTCAAACGGACTTCGATCAGTTCCAATGTTGTCCCGTCCGGTTTTTGGACCACGGATTGGTTTTTTTGATCGTATTCCATCGCCCCTCGGTTAAATCTTTGGACCGCGTTGAATTCGGTGGTCTTCGCTTCCAGATTAAAAAGGGCGCCGACCCCCGCCAAACAAAGTCCCCCCAAAGCAATCCCAGCCCCGGTCAGAACATTGTTGGAGTCCGCGGTGTTATTCGTCGCGGCGATAATTCCCCCGGCCATTGTCCCCAACCCCGCCCCCAACCCGATCATCCCAAGCGTTCCGGAGCTTTGGGATTTTTTTAAAAGTCTGATGGATTCGGGATCCCCCGTTGGAAAAATAATGGCCCGGACATCCCTTCCTGAAAGCAGACGGTTATCCTGAATATAACGGATTCCACTTAATGTCGCGAAATGAACCTCAATAGGGTTGGGCGTCTCGGCAGGTTCGGGCGTTTGGGCCAAGACAGGAAGGCGAAAAAGGAAAAAAAAGGCAATTAAAAGAGCCGGGCAGAATGGAATTTGAAAGAAACCCACGATTTTTCCCTTTAAGATTTTTTTCGATTATACAAAGGGAGGGAACGAAGCGTCGACAGGCAATTAGGCCCAAGGCGAGGGCAGGAGAATGACCTTCCACCGCGAATTTTAAATTAAAGGTTTTTGGGGTTTGGGACCTTAGACCTAGAACCTTGTCCTTGCGCCGGTTTTTACTTTTGGATCACAAATTGGGTGGTTTGCTTGCCGGCCAACCCGCCCTGGGCGTTTGTCAGATCGGTCACCACGAAATAAAGGCCGCTGGCGAGATTGGAAACATCCACATTAA
>JAHFCG010000085.1:0-9466 GCA_023249615.1 candidate division FCPU426 bacterium
TGTTTTCGGTCCCAAAACCTTTTGTTTGGAGAAAAAGGGAGATGAACCAGGTGGTGGTAATACGAAGTTTGGGAAAGGACGCCATTTCAATTCCTCCGGAATTGAAATGAATTAGGAATTCGGAATTCGGAGTTAGGAATTTGAAACGGGAAAAGACTATATGTTTTTGACATTAAATTCCTACTTCCTAACTCCTAATTTCTAAATGCCGGGAGGCTATCGGTTCCAAAGTTTCTTGAGTCTCTTGTGCCCGGACAAAAGCAATTCCTCAGTGGTGACCCAGTTAATGCAGGCGTCCGTGATCGATACGCCGTATTTCAACTTGGAACGGTCCTTTTGAAGGGGCTGGTTGCCTTCATTGAGATTGCTTTCCAACATGAATCCCACCACCGACTCGTTGCCGTTCTCAATTTGATCAAGCACGCTGTTAAAAGCAGTTGGTTGCAAACGGTAATCCTTGTTGGAGTTTCCGTGGCTGCAATCCACCACGATGGTTTTGGGTAATCCCGCTTGTTCCAAACCTTTTTCGCAGGCCGCGATGGACGCAGGGTCGTAATTGGGCTTCGCGCCTCCTCGAAGAACAATGTGGGCGTAGGGGTTACCTGTTGTCCGGAAAACGGCTGTTTGGCCGTTCTGATCTATCCCCAAAAAATGATGGGATGTATTGGCCGACTTAATACCGTTCAGGGCAACCTGAATACTTCCGTCCGTGGCGTTCTTGAAACCGATCGGCATGGAGAGACCGCTGGCCATTTCCCGGTGGGTTTGGGATTCGGTCGTACGGGCTCCAATGGCCGACCAGCTGATGAGATCCGCCAAATACTGGGGAATGATGGGATCGAGGGCTTCGGTGGCGGTTGGCAGGCCCATTTCGGTGAACCTCAATAATAACTTCCGCCCCAAAAGTATCCCCTTCTCTATATGAAAGGAGTCATTCATGTCCGGATCGTTAATCAGACCCTTCCAACCGATAGTGGTGCGGGGCTTCTCAAAATAAACCCGCATCACGATAACCATGGTGGACTGAACGATACCAGCAAGGCGTTTTAATTTGGAGGCGTATTCATAGGCGGCCTGAGGATCATGTATGGAACAAGGCCCAATTACCACAAAAAGGCGGCGGTCCTTGTGATCAAGGATGGCTTCTACTTCCTTGCGGCCCTTGAGGACTGTTTCGTAGGCTTTTTTGGTTCCGGGTAATTTGAACTTGACCTTTTTGGGGGTAATAAGAATTTGCGCTCCGGCGACATGGGTGTCCTGCGCCTTGGCCCGAAGGTTGATCTTTCCGATTTGGGAATATTTTATTTTTTTAACCGTGTTTTTCTTGGACATGAATTTTCCGCGCTTTCAACTGAAGAATGAGGTGGGATTATAGAGTTTTGAAGAATGACTTCCAAGGGGAAGTTTATTCAACCCTTGATAATCGGCTTTTTCAGGTAGCTGGTTTTATTTTCGCGGAGGTCTTGGAAATTTTGTTGAGCTTGCGGACGTGTTTCGCCTCTGGCGCGTCCTTTAAAAAAACCGCGAAATAATCCTCGGCCCCAAATTTGAAAGCCTCCATCGGATAATGGGTCTGGATTCGGCTGTTCAGGGCCGTGGAAATCCAGGTCAGCGATGATTTCAACGGCGATAAACGGAAAAAATTGGGAACCAAATCATAGGAATGTTTTAGGTAATCCTTCGCCGAACGGAAATAAAAGGGGCCGGCCGGATCGACAATGGAACAACTGACCGCTGAATGGATGTCAAGAAGCATCATGTTTTTAATTCCCATTTCAAGAGCGATGGGCGCAAGGACGTTTACGGGCGTGTAGAGCGACCAAAGGTAGCCAATCCTTCCGTTGACATCCGTAAAAAGATAAGCACGTGCGATGTTATCGGAAAAGGAACAATAGGCGTTGGGGTCCGAGTCCCGCGCCAGTTCCCCGTTTTCAATCACCATGAACCGGTTTTGAACAAAGGTACGGATGCTTTCCTTGCCTGGAAGTTTCCGGTAGGAGCCGATGGCTATCCGGCCGTTTTCGTAAAGCGCGAAGGTGGCCATTTCAGGCTGGGGTTCCATCATGGTGGTGAATTCATAACCGAAACCCGCGTAGCGCATTTCGCCGTTGTCGTTCCACCTGACGAAATTATCCGTTTTGTCAAAGACCCCGTTGAATAGCCCGATGAGGCCGCGTGAATTTTGGATAAGGGCATGGTCGGTCCGGGCCCCAATTTTAAATTCCTCGGGTGTTGCGGGAAGCCATTCCTTGATGGAATCCCTGGCCCCTCCCCGAAACTGTATTTTCCCGGGGTAATAAACAAATTGGACCTTGCTTTGATCGTAGGCCAGATAAAAAACCATGGATCGCTCCCGCATCAGGGAGGCGTTTTCACGAAGAGTTTGTTTTTGGCTCAGGGAAATGTAATTAGAATCCTCGACAACATCGAAATAATCGCTGAAAAGATCCTCGCTTCCCTCGTAATATTTGGTCGGAAAACAGGCGAGGTACGCGGTGGCCTTGGAGGAATGGTTTTTGTAATCAACGGCGGAAAAGTCGAGCTCCGGAAACCACTCCTTGCTCTCGATAATTTTTTTCAGCCAGTCGACCGGAAGTTCAAAGGTACGTTCGGCGGAGGAAGGAACGCGGGTTTTGGGGAGAAGAATGGTTTGAAGGCCCTCGTACAGCCATTCCCCTGATTTCCCGTAGGCAAAGGTTCGAACAGAGGATGGTTCCTTCCAGGCGGTTTCCTGGGCCCTCGCGATTAAAGAAAAGGACAGAAGAATTAAAATTAAGACTGATTTTTTATAATTTTTGGATGTTGGTGTCAAAATTCGCCGTTTCAAATAAAGTGGGTTTATTTAAAGGCAAAAAGGTTTAAGGCGCAAGGCGTAAAAGGGACAAAGTCCCCACAAGTTTATTTTTTGCTGGAATCCTCAGTCTTGAATTCGATGGAAGCGGAATTTATGCAATAACGCAGGCCGGTGGGTTTTGGACCATCCTCAAAAACATGACCCAGGTGCCCCCCGCAACGGGGACACATGACCTCGGTCCGGTTCATCCCGAAACTGCTGTCAACCTGGCTGGCAACCGCCTTGTCGTTGGCCGGTTTGGAAAAACTGGGCCATCCACAACCGGAATCAAACTTGTCGTCGGAAACAAATAATTTGAACCCGCAGGCGGCGCAAACATATGTACCCTTTTCATGCGACTTCCAATATTTACCGGTAAAGGGTTTTTCGGTTCCCTTTTTTCGCAGAATTTCATACTGCTCCGGGGTGAGGTTTTTTTTCCATTCCGCGTCTGTTTTCACCACTTTGTCCTCCATGGGCGTCTCCTTTTTTTTGGCGTTTTTTTTGGATTTTTCCTTCGCGGCAACGGTTAAAAGTCCCGCCGCGAGAAACAGAACCAACGTGAGTACCCAAGGTGATTTTTTCATTTTATTTCCTCATAAAGAAATTCCGCTTCAGGGACTAATACCCAAACAGGGGAAAATTAAGTTACAGTTTTTTGGCCGTTGTTTAAGCAAGCCCCGGCTGGAGACGCTCCCCCATGACGGAATAGGGCCGGTGGGTTCCAGTTTTTCCTTTAATTCTTACCGGCTCGAGGGCTTCCATCCGGAACTGATCCCCGCCGATGAGGGCCAGATCCTGGTTAATCAATATTTGCCCATCCTCGGCGATCGAACATAAACGTGAAGCCATGTTGACGGTGTCGCCAATCAGGGTAAATTCCATTCGCCGAGCGGAACCAATATTTCCAATCACTACATCTCCACCGGCCATTCCTATCCCCAAGCCTGTATGAATAGACTCGCTGTAGTCGTTTTTGAACTTCAGCTGAATTTCATGAAAAGTGTCCTGCATCCTTAGTGCCGCCAGAATGGCCTTTTTGGTGGAGGGTTCGGGGCCTTCGGCGGGTAATGGGAAAAAAGCCATGATGGCGTCCCCCATGAATTTATTAATTTCCCCGCCGGAAAAGGCGATCATTTCCTCGAATTCGGTGAACATCCGGTTGAGGTAGCGGACAGTTTCCTGGGGCCGCAGTTTTTCGGACATGGTGGTAAAACCGCGCACATCGGAAAACAAGACTATTGCCCGTGTCAACTCCCCCTCCCAAACGGCCTGGATGCCTTTCTGCGTGGCGAACTGGGAACCCTTGGTGCCGACGAATTTGTCCAGAACATGCCGAGTCTCGGTTAATTTTTTTTCACTTTGTTGGAAACGTTCGGAAGCCAGGTCCATCAAGTCCTGTTTTTGTTTTTCAAGGGTCAACAGGATGGGATTTCGGATGAGTTTGTAATCCTCCGGCAGGATTCTGCAGCGAATAAGAAAATTCTGGAGCTCAACGAAAAGACCTTTTTGAGCCTTGTGAAAAAAATCAACCCAGGAAAGGATAAGAAGGAAAATGCCCGCGATACTGACCGCAAGACAGGCGATCCAGTTTTGAGTGAAATACCAGCAGAGTCCCGAGGAAATAACCAGAAGGAAAAAACACCAAATAATTATGGATTGGGCTTCGAGACGAAATGTAACTTTATCTTCGGATGCCGCCATGAATCTTTTCACCTTGGAGTTTTGGGTTCGGTTTATCATACAACAAAACCCGTTGTCAGTCCTCCGTCGCCCTCGGTCCGCGAAAAACGACATGATAAAAAGATTAATGAGGTTTAACCGAGAAAGGAGAGCGCAGGACGGACAACGGACTCAGCGGGGATGTTGTCGAATAAATTGGTAAAGTTCTTCCGCTGACTCTTCCACCGATAATTCGGAGTGGTCCATTATGATCGAATCCGCGGTTTTTCGAAGTCCGCCCACGGCCCGGTTCATGTCCCGATCATCCCTGGCCTGGACATCAGCCATGACCGACTCAAGGGTGGTTTGGGTTCCTGCCTTTTCGAGGTCGCGAAGACGGCGCTTGGCCCGCATTTCCACGGAAGCATCCAGGTAAAACTTGTATTGCGCGTCCGGAAAAACGTCCGTCCCGATATCCCTTCCCTCCAGCACCGCCCCGCCATAAGGCGCGCTGTCAACCCGCCCCATTTGCTGTTGCCTTGCCACCAATATTTTTCGGACAGGAACGCAATTGGCGATAAAGGCTGAGGATTTGGTCACCTCAGGTGTGCGGATTTCCTTGCTGACATCCTCTCCATCCAGAAACACCTTGTTTTCGGGTTCACCGGGTTTTAACTCGACGTTGGATGTTTTCGCGAGGTTTTCCAGGTCATGGTTGCTTTCGAGATTAGTTTTCGATCGAAGGGCTTTTAAGGTGACACAACGATACATGGCTCCCGTATCGATATGAAGATAACCCAATTTCCGGGCGAGTGTTTTCGCGACGGTGCTCTTTCCGGCCCCAGCCGGGCCGTCAATGGCCACAATTATGACTTTGGATGATTGTTTCATTTCCGAATACTTTTAAATTTCTTTTCAAACCCGGGGAAGGAGGTATCGATGTTTTCCGTGTCAAGAATAGTCGTTGGTCCTTTGGCGATTAACGCGGCAACCGCAAGTGACATGGCGATTCGGTGATCCCCGCAGGAGGAAAGCCGGCAGCCCTTTAAGGGCGTGGGGCCCTTAATAAACCAACCGTCGGCGGTGGGGGTAATGTCTGCGCCCATTTTTTTCAGGGTGGACGCCATCATGAGAATCCGATCGGATTCCTTCACCTTCATTTCTCCGGCGCCCCGCACAATGGTGGTGCCTTTGGCCTGGGTGGCTGCGACCGCAAAAACAGGAAACTCATCAATCATCCTCGGAACAATATCCCCTCCAACTTGAACGGCCCTTAATTCAGAAGAATTAACCGTAATATCCGCGACCGGCTCTTCCCCTTTCCGGGCCTTTTTGGGTGAGAGGGTGATTTTCGCCCCCATTTTTTTCAGGGCATCCAATAAGCCTGTCCGGGTGGGGTTGATCCCGACATTTTTCAAAACCAATTTTGAATTTGGCATGATCAAGCCTGCCACGATAAAAAACGCCGCCGAGGAAATATCCCCTGGAACCTTTATGGTTCGCCCCCTAAAAGGCGCTATGGGTCCCTGAATGGAAATTTTATTTCCACTTTTTTCGAATGGAATAGAAAAGGAACTGAACATTCTTTCAGTGTGGTCCCTCGTGGGGGTTGGCTCCAAAACTGTGGTTTTCCCATCGGCAAAAAGTCCCGCCAATAGCAGGGCGCTTTTTACTTGAGCGCTGGCAACCGGTAAACGGTATGAAATTCCTATTAAACCCCGGGGCTCCAATTTCAATGGGAGAAGATTCCCATGGTCAGGGCCGCTAATTCGGGCGCCCATTTGGGTGAGGGGGGCAACCACTCTTTTCATGGGACGACGTCTCAAATATTTGTCCCCCGTCAACCGGCTGGTAAAGGGCTGGCCTGAAAGAAGACCCAGGATAATTCGGGCGGTGGTTCCTGAATTCCCAGCGTCCAGCATTCCGATGGGTGGTTTCAGGGAATTGAGTCCGGTGCCGCGTATGGTTACTTGATTTCCCTTTTGGGAAATTTTGACGCCCATTTTCTTGAAAATCTTGATGGTGGACCGGCAATCGGCGGAATTGAGAAAATGATTTAGGTTGGTTTTTCCAGTGGCGAGGGATCCTAGCATGACGGATCGGTGGGATATGGATTTATCGCCGGGGATTTCAACAATACCCTGCAGTGAACGGGCTGGAAAAACGACCAGTTTTTTCATTCTAAATTTTCCCGAATGGAACGGGCCTTTTCAAAAAAAGAAATCCAGTGCCGGCGGTTTCCGCTTTTAAGATTTTTTGACATTAACGCCAGGTTTTTGCGGAATTGATTGAGGAAAGATTTAATCTCCCCCGCGTTCATTTCAACAATGTCGGTCCACATGGCGGGACTTCCCGCCGCGATTCGGGTGAAGTCCCGGAAACCGGAACCAACCGCCCTCTGTGTGGAAGGTGAAAGGCGGATCTGGTTTCCATAAATGGTGATTAGGGCGGATGCCAGCAGGTGAGGCAGATGGCTGGTAAGGGCCACATCCCGATCGTGGTTTTTGGCATTCATCACAACCGGTATGGCACCGACTCTTTTCCAAAAACGAACGGCTCGTTGAATGAGTTTTGGAGCCGTCTTGGACAGGGGTGTGATGAAAACAAAACGCCCCTTATAAAGTTTGGAATCCGCGAAGGCGGGACCGGATTTTTCCTTGCCCGCCATGGGATGGCAGGGAACAAAATGATTTTTGATTCCGGGAATTTTTTCAGCCTCGCGAACAACTTCTCCCTTGACGCTGGATACATCCATGATGAGAGTTCCGGGGTTTACGAGGGAGGTTAATTGTTTTAAAACGGGCGTGATGCTTCCGGAATGGGCGCAAAGGACGACAATATCAGCACCCCTAACCGCATTCTCGAAAGTCGGTACGACCGGTAAAAGTTTGGAAGCTTTTCTTCGGGAACCGGCCCTGTGATTCCAACCTACAAGATTAAATTTATTTTTCTTGAGGGCAAGTGCCAGCGACCCTCCCAAAAGACCAACTCCAATAATCGCGACTTTTTCTTTTTTGGACATTATTTTGTTTTAACTCCCGAGGACATTAAAACTTCCTCAAATTTATTCAGGAAATTTTCGGTCTCTTCCTCCGTACCGGTGGTTACCCGGAGGGCCGTTGGTCCCATAGGTCGGATGATCACGCCCTTTTGAAGAAGTTGTTGATAAAGTTCCGGCGCGTTGGGTATGTTGAAATAAAGAAAATTAGCCTGGGTGGGAGCAGGTTTGAGGCCGAGCCTGGTCAATCCGGTGTAAAGGTTTTTTCTCATCGAGGAATTAAGCGCCACCACTTTTTTCATGTGCGGAATATCGGTGAGGGCCGCCTCGGCGCCGGTCATGGCCAGGCTGTTGACGTTGAAGGGCTGGCGGGTCTTTTGAAAAATCTCGGAAAACTCAGGATGGGAAATTCCGTAGCCAATGCGAAGCCCCGCGAGGCCAAAGGCTTTGGAAAAGGTCCGCAAAACTACAAGGTTGGGGTATTTTTCCATGATTCGAAGCGATTCAAAGTAGGTCTTCTCCTCAACGTATTCGTAATAGGCTTCATCCAGGACGACCAAAACATCCGGGGGGCAAATTTTCAGAAAAGCCTCAACCGCCAGCAGAGGAACCATCGTTCCCGTCGGGTTGTTGGGATTGCAGATATAAACAAGCCTCGTTTTGGGGGAAAGAGCTTTACCGAAAGCCTGGAGGTCGTGGATGTAATCCTTTAAGGGCACCGGCTTGGCGACCGCCTCAAAAAGCTGGGAGACGAGGGGGTAAATAATAAACCCCGGTTCGGCGAAAACAACCTCATCCCCGGGATTGAGGACCATTTGCCCCAAAAGCACCAAAAGCTCGTTGGATCCGTTTCCCAAAAGAATTTGGTTCGGGTTCACGCCCAAATATGATGAAAGGGCCGCCGAAAGATTATGCGCCCCGCCATCCGGATAACGGCTGATTTTGGCCAAGGCCGTTTCAAGGGCTTGAATAACTTTCGGCGAAGGCCCAAGGGGATTTTCATTGGACGCGATTTTGGAGGCGTTTCGGATTCCTAGTTCTCTTTCGAGTTCCTCGATAGGTTTTCCGGGAATATAGGGCTTGATACCCAAAAGGTTTTTTCGAAGCGGGACGGAGAATTTCATTTTAATTCTCGCTGCGCGGGTAGGACCCCAGCACCTTGACCGTCAAAGAGGCCTTTTCGATTTCCATTAACGCTTTTTGGGCCTTGGGATCATCCACGTGGCCGAGGAAATCGATAAAGAAATAATAGTCCCAGGCTTTTTTCCGGGAGGGCCGCGATTCAATGCTCGAAAGATTGATCCCCTGTTTTTCAAAGGGATACAAAAGCGAGAACAGAGCCCCCACCTTATCCTTGATGGAAACCATGATGGAGGTTTTATCCTTGCCGGTTTTTTCGGCGCTGGTTTTTCCAATCACCAAAAAGCGCGTGAAATTATCCTGCATGTCCTCGATGCGTTTTGCGATGGGTTTTAATTTATAAAGTTTGGCGGCGAGATCAGGGGCAATGGCCGCCGCGAAACTTTCAGACGCGGCAAGTTGGGCGGCCCTGGCGGTGCTGGCGCTTTCAAGGATTTTCACTCCCGGCAGGTTGGCTTCCAGCCAAACCCGGCACTGGCCCAGGGCCTGGGGATGGCTGTAAACCTTTTTGACTTTTTTCAAATCACCCGGCTTGGACATCAGGGTGTAGGAAATCGGCATGAAAATTTCGGAACAGATTTTTAAATCGGACTCCACGAAAAGATCAAGGGTGTGGTTGATGGTTCCCTCGGTCGAATTTTCAATGGGGACCACCCCATAGTGGGCACGGCCTCTTTCCACCTCGAGAAAAACATCCTTCAGGGTGGCGCCGGCGATGTAAACGGAAGAACTCCCGAATTTTTGAATCGCGGCAATATGGGTATTGGTGCCCAATTGGCCGAAGTATGCGATTTTAAGTTTTGATTCCAAGGCAAGGGACCCCGACATGATTT
>JAHFCG010000085.1:9476-12253 GCA_023249615.1 candidate division FCPU426 bacterium
GGTAGACTTCCATTTCCCGGTGGGGAGCGTAGAAATGCATTTCCCCCCTTGATTTGATGGACTTGATTTTTAGGACATTTTTGGCGCGTTCGTTTAACAGTTGAACAAATTTGGCGTCAATTCGGTCAATGGAGTCCCGGTATTTTTTCAATTCATTTTTAGCTGTTTTCAATCTGAAGTCCCTGAAAAATTAAATAAAACACTGCGCGGATTGGGATTATATTACACCTTATTCGCCTCAAGGAAAGATATATGAAATCACGTTTTTTAACCACGAAAACCTTTCTTTTGGTTGCTTCGCTTCTGTCAATTCTTATCTTCGTGGTTTTCTTTTCCATTTTCTTTCAACTGGATCAAAAGCATTTTTCTGAAACCGGAAATTTAACCTGGGCCCACTTGACGTACGCCATGGACTTAAAAGATGACATGGGAACCATCGATTGGTCAAAAAGCCTGGAAAGTTTTGAGAATGTCTTGGCCTTTCAAGCGAACCAGGGATCCCAAATAGTCGCCCAGGGCGGCAATCGTAATCTTCTCCCCGCGAATTCCCCAGTGGGTGCCTCTTATCAATTTCCGTCGACGTGGGTATTCCACCAAAATTCATTGAAGGGCCAAGGCAATTCAAGGGATTTCATGATTGTCTTTCGATCCGTTCCCGGACCTTTTCTCGGGGGACTTTACGCTTTCCTCGCTTCACTTTTCACATTGGGCATCTGCTTTTGGTTTTTAATAAGTCCAAATAGGGTCTTAATGGAACAAGGAGAGTTTTCGGAACCCCACTTAAAAGAAAAAGGCCCTGCCCAGCCCGGTGATTCGTTGGACCCTGCCGCGATGGAAATGAATGGTGCTTTTTTATTTTTGGATAAACAATTTGTTATTCGCCGTGTCAGCCCTGAAGCGGCGGCCCTTCTGAAGAAAAATTCGGATGGACTCCTTGGCCGGCACCTCTTTGACCTTGGGCCTCACCCTCCCTTAATGGTCGCGCTTGAAAAAGTAACCGAGGCTAAAGTTTTGAATCCCTTTAAAAACCCCCAAGTGGTTTCTGCCCTCCTCAAACCCGACCACCAGGGAACTTTGTTAATTTTGGAACCATTCGAGGAAACCGAAACACCTCAAAAACATTGATTTCGTTGACTTTTTGAACTGAAAAACATAGACTAAAACTCAAATTTCAGCCATTCCTCAGGAACGCCCGATTGCGCGAAACCTTAAAAAGTTTATCCATCTTCTCCGCAATGCTCTTGTTATTGCTCCTGATTTCCTCGGGTTGTGATGTCAACATCCCCGGATGCGGCAAGCGTTCCCTTCCCTTTTTCAAAAAAATAGCTCCTCCCCCGGTTCCTACAGCTGTTCCAGCGGCTCCGCCGGCGGGTAATACCATCCCGGTAGCCTCCCCAGCGGTTTCAAACCCCGCCGTTGCGGTTCCGGAGAAGGCTCCCGCGAAATCCGTTACCCTTGAAACCTCCACCGAGATGTCAATTTCAAAACAAAAAGTACCTCCAACATTTACCTTTACTCCGACCGTAACCCCTACCCCGATGGAAATGGAAAAAATCGCCTATACCACCCTCGAAGACAGCAAGCCCTCCCTTTGGACAATGAATAATGACGGGACTGAAAGAAACCGCCTCACCTCTGTTGGATCGAGCGCCTGGTTTCCCCTTTGGTCGCCGAATGGAAAAACACTCGCCTTTTTGTCGGACATGAAGACCGATTCGAATCCTGATGGAAAAATAAATCTTTTTACGGTTAAAAAAGGAACAAAAGATTTTGTCCAAATCACTTTCTTCCCAGATTTGACTATTCAGTACCCAAGCGCCCTTAAAGCCCCTTTCACCTGGTCGCCGCGAAGCGACGAAATTGTTTACATTTATCATAATCAGGTTTGGAAGGTTGATTTGACAACACTTGCCCAATTAACCATTTCCACCCTTGACGCGCTTCAAAGCGTGGAAGCCGTGGAATGGGCTCCTCACCGGGATAACAAGTTCATTGCTTATTTGGCGGATAAAGGGCGCAATTTCACCGGATTGTATTTGATTAACCCTCGTCTATTGGATCAGTTAAAACTTGTGGAGGCGGCTAACAATATTTCGGACATGACCTGGACTCCGGACGCCCGAAAACTGGCCTACATCCTCAATAAAGTTAATATTTATACCGCTTCTCCTGAAACCTCCCTTCCTCGACCGGTAATTTTGGGTGCAAGTCCCGAATTGGGTCCCTTGCTTTCCTATTCCCCGGTGGAATCTGGGGCGCCGCCACTTTTAACCCTCGCCAAAAAAACCAAGGCTGACACCAGTTTCCGTGTTGCTGTCCTTGATAAACCCTCCAAGGATGATCAAGATCCAGGCACGTTAAAATATTTTACCGAACCGGGGGTTGTGGACGCCATTTGGTCCCCGGATGGAAATAAAATCGCTTATGTGCAAAATGGCGAGCTTTGGGTGATGGACGCCATTTCCGGCGGAAACAAAAAACGCCTCGCCGCGACGGGCATCATTAATCCAAATTGGTCTAAAAAGTGAGAACGAAAATGAGATTTCCAAAATCAGCCTTTAAAATTTCCTCATTTTTAGCCGTTTCCCTGGTGGTGGTTTCTTTATTCTCAGTTGATTGCAAGAAAAAAGCTCCCCCCCCGCCCCCGCCCCCGCCTATTCCAACCCCGGTTGTTCCCCCTGGCAGTTTGGTATTTGTTCAAAGAGGGCACTTGGTCCGTCTGGATCTTGAATCCTCCCAAATCACCCCTCTTACCAGCGGAAAAAGCACCGAGTGGT
>JAHFCG010000086.1 GCA_023249615.1 candidate division FCPU426 bacterium
TATGAAAGAGAAAAACCTCCCCCTTCACCTCAGCCATGTACAAGGGGGGAAGATTCGCCTTTTTCGGACCAGGAGTGGCCGTGGGGGTTCTTGTCACCGTGGGCGTCCTTGTGGGAGTCGCGGTTTTCTTGGGCGTGGCGGTTTTTGTCGGCGTCGAGGTTTTCTTGGGCGTCGCTGTTTTGGTGGGAGTGGGTTTTTTGCCGGTCTTTTTGGCGTCCTTGGAATCTTTCGCGTAAACCGCCGGTCCAGAAGTAAGGAAAATTCCGGAAGCCGCGAACAAAAACAAAACCGAGACCAGGGTAAACCGCTTGACGCTTGTCATTCTTTCTCCTTAAATTAGCCGCGAAGTAATCTAACAAGGTAAAACCCGTGCCAACTTTTTATCATTATGCCCAATGTTCCACCTGCCGCAAGGCCCAAAAATGGCTGGAAACTCATAAAAACAAGCTGAACTCCATCGACATCACCACCGCCCCGCCCAGCAAGGAACAACTTAAAAAGGTTCTGAGGGCGAGCGGTAAAAAAATCACGGACCTTTTGAACACCAGCGGGATTCAATATCGCGAAATGAACATGAAGGAGAAAATGAAAACCCTGAGCGAGGACCAATTGTTGGAAATGCTTTCCAAAAACGGCCGTCTGATTAAAAGACCTTTGGTGGTCGAAGGGGAAAAAGCGACCATTGGTTTCAAGGAAGACGAATTCAAAAAAACGTGGGCCTCATAAAATCCCAAACCTTTTTCGCCCCTTGCCGCCCCGCCCTCGTCTTTTGTGCTTGAAACTATCAGCGGCAAACCCGAGTCCCGTTAGGTCCATTCCCGCCATTTCCTTTGCCTCGGTCCCGGTAAGACCTTCCTTTCGGGAAAGTATTTCCGGTTCCCGCAAAAATTTTCCAAGAAAATCCTCATCCGTATAAAGTTTCGCCAGGAACGCTTCGACGCGGGAGGGCCTCATGAGACACCCGCCATTTCAGGGGAGGAATTCCTATGATCAACACCGGCTTGAACGGCTCTTCTCGCAAGTTCCAGTTGGCCCAAAAGCGATTCGAAAGAAGGGTAATTCCCATCTCTTTCAAGAATGATGGTTAAGGATCCAGCGGTCCTTCGCGCGACCACTTCCAGCAATTTAAAGACAGGGTCCGGAACATCGTGGAGATGATCGTCCAACCATCTCCGGGCGCCCGGCTCCGGCGCTTGGGGATTGGAAATCCATCTCCCGCCGCTCAAATGAACCATTTGGACCCTATCCAGGTGAAACCGTTCCAAATATTCAAGCGGATCCTCCCCAATATTAAGGGCGTTGGCGTAAAGGTTGTGAAGATCAAGCAGGAAAGGACAATCAGAACCCTCGAGAATCCCGCCGACCCAGGTTGGTTCATCCATGGTGGAAACGGGAGGTTGAACAAGAGTGGCAATATTTTCCAGGGCGGGGCGGCACCCGACAACCCTCGCGGCTCTTCCAAGATTTTCCAAGGAACCTTGAATATTTTCAAAAGTTCTTGGCGGCGCCGCCAAATGCCCGATTTCGATTCCCCCCGCCCGGACAAAGGAAAGGTGTTCCGACCAGGTTTCGGGGCGGAGGGCTTCCATCAACCTGGCCATTCCCTCCAAGCGCTTGGTTTCCACCGGATAAGTTGAGGCCAAACCCATCGAGACCCCATGAAGAATCAGGGGCACCTCGGACCCCAAGGTTTTAAAAGACCTCAATCGGCCCTTGGAAGAACCCTGAAAATTTTCGGCCACCATTTCCAAAACGTCGATCTTGTCGAGGTTGGAAAGGATTCCCCCCGTCAATTCAGGCCTCCAGCCAATGCCGAAACGATGTTGAATTGGCTTCATCCCCCGCACCCCCCGCAGCCGCCCCCGCCGCACCCGCCCCCGCCTCCGCAGCCGCCCCCCGAGGGGCTTCCACAACCGCTTCCGCAGCTGTTTCCCCAGGCAAGATCACCCGAAGAACGGCTGTCCCGGGGATAAAATTTTTTCGCGTGGGGGAAGGCGGTTTTGGGAAGGGCCCCCAAGCCAAAAACAGCCGAGAGAAAGGTCACATCACGATTGAATTGGCGGGGCACGAGACCCGACGAACGTCTTTTAAGGTCGCGGAACATATTTTTCATGTCAGAAAGAAACCGGTTCCCGGCCGATGTGCGGTGTCTTTTTCGATTATCCCAAATTAAAAACACGGAAAACAAACCAAGGGCCGTGAGGAATCCAACGTTTGTTTTTCCAAGGGTTAAGGCGATTAATATTTTGATTGCCGCCACACCACCCAAAAAAATCGAGGCCAACCCCGACAACCAGGCCCGGGTTTTCAAACTTTGGTCATTCACCATCAGGCCCAGTTCCTTCAATTCCTTTTCATACCCCTCACAGGACTTTTTAATCTTTGTGCTCCAAAAAATATCCGTCGCCTTCCTGAAATCCGTCCCCGTAAACTCCTCCAGAACCGCCCTTTCCAGCGGATTTTCACCCTCCCCTTTCTGAAAATCATTTCGTTTAATGCCGCTATTGTCATTTTTGACGATCAAAAGGTCCTGGTCCACGAGGGAAATGACCGCCACCCGGGCGGCCTCGTTCGGTCCGCCCCGGAGAAAGGCGATTTTATAGGGGTCCACTATTTTTTGCAGGGGAGGTTTTTCTTTTTTTTCGCCGGCCCGGAATAGAAGCCGCAAAAATAAATAAACGGCGAGGGACAAACAGGTATAAAAAACCAAAAATTCCGGGCCCCTCAAATCAAAAGGATACATTTGCCACCCGCTCATTTGATCTTTTCAACATAACCCGCCATTTTTTCGGCGATTTCCAAAATCGAAAAGATGGTCTTGACGGTTTCGGGGGCATCCAGGGCGGTTCCCTCCCTTGCCTCCGAAATTCGTTTCAAGGTCTCCTCGTATCCCGGTGTTTTCAGGATGGGCAAAATCTCCGCGAGGGCTTCCTTTGGGTGGATGGTTTTTCTTCCCTCCAGTTGGGCAATGGAAAGGGCGCAAGCCCGAAGAGGACCGGAAATTTCCGCGATGACCGAAGCCAATTTTTTGCCGGCGGGTCCCTCCAAAACATACCTTTCACGAAGCCGGAGGATGAGGTTGGCCAGAACCTGTTTTAAACGCCTTTTGACGCCTTCCCGCGAAGGCCTCAAATTCGTGAATAAATCCTCGCCAAAAACAACCTTGTGGCGGACACCAATATCCGAGAACTTGACGGCAAAAGCCTCTGAATCAAGGGAAAGCTCCCCCTCCAGAAGAAACATGACGTTTAAACGGACGGCGGAGTGGGCCATGGCATAAGCCCCGTGAAGGCCGTCCGCTTTTTCCTTTTGAAAATCCCTCAGGACCACCAAAACATTCACATCCGAAGTTTGCCGCAAACGTCCTTCGGCCGCGGAACCAAAAAGCATCACAGAAATAAGACTTTTACCGAACGCCTCCTGAATGGATTGGGTGAATAATTGGAGGGAGGATTCAACATACGCCGGAAGTTCAAGATTGGTTTCCATTTTTTCCCCAACTTTCATGAAATTGTTTCGTGGATTATAACACCCGCGACAACAAACCTTTCCCGCGACGGGGAAATACCTTGGGTTAAATTTCAAATTGAAATTAAAGGGAATATGGGCGCGTTTTCAGCCGGGGACCCCGGGTTTGAGCTTGCCATTTCAACTCTTATTCTGTATTACTAAGGCCTTGTCGACAGGCGTTTTTTGTTTTAAAGGTCTGCCGCCCCAAGGTTTCCGGCCTGTTCGGCATGGTTTTAGTAAAGCCGGAAGGAATCACGGGGTTTCCATAAATGAAGAGATTAAATCCAAAACGAAGGACGCGAAAATGAATTTAACCGACCTCGAAAAACACCTGGGCAAGGATGCCAAGGATCTCCTCGGCTACAAATGCAAAGGCATCGCGAAGGACTCCCTCCATATCCCCGGCAACGATTGGGTGGACCGAATCTTCGCCTCAACCGACCGCAACCAGCGGGTTTTGAACAACCTCCAGTGGCTTTATTCCACCGGACGTCTTTCCGGCACCGGCTACGTTTCCATTCTTCCCGTCGACCAGGGCATCGAGCACTCGGCCGGCGCGTCCTTCGCGAAGAATCCCATTTATTTTGACGCGGAAAACATCGTGAAGCTCGCCATCGAGGGCGGATGCAACGCGGTGGCCTCCACCCTGGGGGTTTTGGGCATGACCTCCCGCAAGTACGCCCATAAGATTCCTTATATTGTGAAACTCAACCACAACGAACTTTTAACCTATCCCAACAAGGCCACCGAGTTTTATTTCGGTACCGCCAAACAGGCTTATGAGATGGGAGCCGCTGGAATCGGCGCAACCGTTTACTTCGGAAGCGACACAGCCCAGAGGGAAATCGAGGAAACCACCAGGGCTTTCCGTGAGGCTCATGAATTGGGAATGTTCACTGTTCTTTGGTGCTACATCCGCAACAAGGCCTTTAAAACCAAGGAGAAGGACTTCCACCTGTCCGCCGATCTGACCGGCCAGGCCAACCACTTGGGCGTCACCATCGAGGCCGACATTATCAAGCAGAAACTGCCGGAGAATAACGGCGGGTTCCTCCACTTGAACGCGGAATCCAGCTACGGCAAATTCGACAAGCGCATGTACGAGACCCTGATCCCCGACCATCCCATTGAATACACCCGCTGGCAGGTGGCCAATTGCTACATGGGCCGGGCGGGATTGATCAACTCGGGGGGAGCTTCCGGAGACAACGACTTCGCCGAGGCGGTCAAGACGGCGGTCATCAACAAAAGGGCCGGCGGAATGGGCCTGATTTCAGGACGCAAGGCGTTCCAACGCCCCATGGCCGAAGGCGCGAAGCTGCTTCAGACCATCCAGGATGTTTATTTATCCAAAGACGTGACCATCGCTTAAAGGCAGTTTTAAGGCGCAAGGTCCAAGGCACAAAAAAAAACAAAAAACCCCTAGGCCCGAAAGGACCTAGGGGTTTTTTTCACTTCCCTGAACTAATTTATTACTTGCGAACCATAATTTTCAGGAACTGACGGCCAACCCACCTTCCGGAGGAATCCGTCAAATTTACCGCCGCGATATAAAGGCCGCTGGCCATTTTGGACAAATCCAGCGTGGCTTGGTTGGCGCCGGGAGTTTGCGGAATATTTTTTACGAGCTCGCCCGCCACCGTGTAAAGACTTACGGCGAGGTTCAGATTTAGGGAGGAGTTTGATTTTAGCGTGGTTTGGGACACCCCCTTTTCCAACAGGTTCGGCCAGGCTGAAACCAAACCCAACCCGCTATCTTCGCTGGAAATCACCGCCACCTTTTCAGTAACCACCGTTTGTCCCCCGAGGCCGTCCACGGTATGGACTTCAACGAAATATTGACCGTTGACCGCCAAACTTCCGTTGTCCGTCCGCCCATCCCAGACCACCGTCGTTCCGTTGCTTAACACCACCGAGAGCTGGGTCGGCACCCCGCCGGGTTTGGGCCCCAGGGTCGGCGAAATCACGGAAGAGGAAAGCGTGACTCCCGTCACCTGATTCTGGCCCGGGTCATCCACGTAGGCGAACAGGTGTTTCACGATCTCCCCCGCCTGGTTGTAAATGAGAATGATGGATTTGAAAAGGGACCGGTTCACCACTACGGACCGGGTCACGCTTTTCACCGACCCCATCGAATCCACGCTCTCCGCCATGATGTGGTAATCACCGTTGGCGGCGGGGTCGCCGTTGGCCGTGGTTCCGTCCCAACTGGTCAGCAAGACCCCCTGGTAATAAAGGTCGATCTGGTGGTTTACCCCATGAAGGGTCGTGATGATATTTCCGGGTTTCAGCTGGATGTCATTGACGGCGTCCGAAAAATCCTGGGACAGCAATTGTTTCACCAATTCCCCTGAACCGTTAAAAACACTGATGAGGACCGTGTATTGACCGATGGTCTTGACCGTCGCGCTGGAGGAAAGGGGGTTGGGGATTCCGGAATAAACCAGCGACGCCTGGTTAATGAGCTCGGTTCCGGCGGACACGAAATGATTTATCTGGGTGCTGTAAGTCAAAAGGTAGGTCCCCGAACCAAGCGGCGAGGGCAGGCTCCAGGTCAATTGGAAGGTTGAGGCGTTGAAACTCGAAACGGTCCCCGCGGGGGAATTTCCGAAGCCCCCGAAGGCCACGTTAGCCGGCAGGGTATCGGCCACAACAAGGTTATTAACCCCGGCCCCCGTCACATCAATACGGATGGAATAGTTGATGACATCCCCGTTTCGAGCCGTTTCCGCCGAGGCTTGTTTTAACAGACTCACACTCGCCGCCGGAATCGCGGTCGCGGTAAAGGTAATTGTCGGAGTCCTGGAAAGGGTGGGGGAAAAGCTCGGGGTGAAGGTCGCGCTCCAGGTCCAAGTCGAGGTGCTGGTTGGAACGGGAGTATTCGTGGGAGAGCTGGAGGCGGTGGGGGTCGGTGTCCTTGAGGAGGTGGACGAGGGGGTAATGGTAGGAGTGGGGGTGAAAGTTACAGTCCAGGAAGAGGTATCGGTTGGGCTAAGCGTTGGGGTTTTGGTACTGGTTGGCGTAAAGGTGTTCGTGAATGTCGAGGTCGGGCTAAGAGTAGGGCTGTTGGTGGCGGTATCGGTGGGAGGGAGCGTACCCGTGAAGGTATCGGTCGCGGTTGAGGTTACCGTGGTCGTTGGAGTCTGAGTGGCCGAGTTGGAAGGCGTGTCGGTCGGAGTTTGGGTGGGGGTCCCGGTGGCGGTCCTGGTCGGGGTTGGTGTCGCGGTGGCGGTTGAAGAATTCGAGGCGGTTGGGGTGGGAGTGAGGGTTGGGCTGTTGGTCGGGGTCCTTGTGGGAGTTTCCGTTGGGGTGTTGGTGGCTGTGTTGGTAATTGCCGCCGTCGGGGTGGGGCTGGGGGTCCTGGTGGGGGTCAAGGTGGGCGTGTAAGTTGGTGTGGAGGTGGCGGTTTTTGAGGCTGTCATCGTGGAACTGTTGGTGGGGCTATTCGTGGGGGAATTCGTTGGCGGCGTTGTGCCGGTAAAGGTTAGGGTTGGGGTAGAGGTAATCGTGGGGGTGGGGCTGTTGGAGGGGGTTGATTAAGGGGTCCGGGTGGGTGTGACGGACGGGGTATTCGATGCGGTATTGGTAGGGGTCTGGGTGGGAGTGGCCGTTGCCGATTTGGTTGGACTGTTTGTCGGGGTAACCGTGGGAGAATTCGTAGGACTCGCCGTCGGGGTTCGGGTGGGCGTTGAGGTGGCGGTGTTGGTATTCGTGGGGGTGTTGGAGAGGGTTGGGGTGGGAGTCGAGGTCGGAGTTCGAGTCGAACTATTCGTCAACGTTAATGTGGGTGAATTCGTGGGACTCGCCGTCGGGGTTCGGGTGGGTGTCGAGGTGGCGGTGTTGGTGTTTGCCGGCGTATTGGTGGGGGTTTGAGTTGCCGTTCGGGTGGGACTATGGGTGGGAGTGTTGGTTGGGGTTTGGGTGAAGGTGGGGGTAAAGGTATTGGTGGCCGTGGGGGTTGGGGTATTGGTGGGGGTCACGCATTGTACCGTCAAATCCAGTTCCTGGACCGTGGCGTTGCCGCAAGGGTCGGTGGCCTTGACCCAAAAGGTGACCGGCCCGGAGGCGGGCATTCCCGGCGTGGCGCCGGTAATGCTGGCGCTGAAGGAAGGGCCCCCTCCCCCAAAGGTATTCCAGGTCGTCCAGGTGGCATCCAGGGTCCATTCAACCTTTTGAACCGATACATTATCCGTAGCCGTCAAACTCAGCGTAAAAGGCGGGCAAATATTGGTAACTCCCGCGCCCGGCGAGGTCATGCTCAAGGTGGGAAAGGTGTTGTCCACCGTGCTTCCGCAGGCTGAGGCGTTATTGGAATGGTTGGCCACCCAGGTCGTAAACTCGGTGGATACGGGAATGGGAGCGGTCGAATCAAGGTATTGCTTGGCCACCCTCAGGATGGTCAACCAGTCGTAACGGTAGCTGACATGTCCACCTCCCCAGTGGCCAGCCAGGGCGTTATAGACGCATTGCAAATCCGTCCAGAGGGCGTTCCGCTGGGCCCCGCTGATCGGATAATGAAGCATGAGTCCCCCGCTTCCCTGGGTGGAGGCAGTCCCCCCTTCCCCGAAGAAAAACCGCTGGATATCCGACAGCGTGATGTTGGAGTCATAAATGGTGGCCCCGCCGCAGGAGGAGGCCGCCTGGATGGCGTTCATGGTGGCAATCACCTCCGGAACATAATTTGCGTTTCCCGTTGGGACATAGGGGGAAATGTTCGAGGCAGCGATTTCCGCCGCGCTTGCGGGCAGGGTGGATTCAAACCCCGAGTTGATCCCCAGGTTGTACCCGGCGGCCAGATACTTGCTGGCGGACAGGGGATCATTCCCGGTTTCCAGGAGGGTTTTGAAGCAGAGGTTTGTGGAAAGTGCCAGGGCGTCGTAAATCCACCAGAGATTCATTCCGGCGCCGACCACCGAGTTCACCAGGTGGGCGCTATTGCCCAATATGGTGGAGGGACCGGTGGTAGGCGTTCCATTCTCGGCCATATAAAAATAAAGCGGGTTGTTCCAGTTGCCCGCTACTCCCGCGCAGGCGGAGGCGGTCGTGACATCCGGATAGGTGGCCACGCAGGAATATTGCGGAAAGAACTTGATGAAACCCTGCATGACGCGCCCGAAGGTGAAGGATTCCACGTCGTACTGGCCCGCCACTCCGGTGGCGTCCTGGATGGTGAAAAGCGACCCGCCGGGAACCTGCCTCATGGCCGCGAATTTTTCCTTCGCGCCATGACCGAACAACTGCATCATGTTGATGGAATAATATTCCTGTCCCATGGCGGTGGCCATCATGTACATCGGCCCGCCCATGACCGTGGGATCAAATGTCACGTTCGTGCCGCTGAGGCTCCAGGAACCGGTGGGCAGCCCCACCTGGATTTGGGTTCCGGTGAAGGTGTTGATGAAACCGCCGGAATCAATTCCGCCGTTGTTGGCCCAGGGAACGCAGGCGGCGCTGTAATAGGCTGGCGCCGAGGTAACCGCCGCCACGCTTGAGCAGGAAATGGGCGCTACGGTGGGGGCGGGAGTGGGTTGGTTGCAGGCTCCCGTCTTGACGAGAATTTGGGCGTCGTAGGGAGTTCCATCCTTGCCGACGGGAATGGTGACCCCGGGGCTGTAGTTGTAGCTGGAAAGGCAGGATCCCGTCGGAAGTATGCTGTCACTTGACGGCGGCGGCGCGACCCTTTGTTCGTAAACATATGGACCAGCGCCGGAAACGGTAAAGGTGCCGCCGCCAAATCCCGTATAGGTCCCGAAAGATGGGGTTTTGAATCTCCAGCCCACGACGTTGTAGATGGAGGAGGTGTTGTTGCAGACATGGGGAGTAAGGGAGGGCCAGTTGCCGGCGGTACAGGGACAGCCGGTGAAGGTAAGGGAAACCCCTGCGGTCAGGGGCTGGGCGCCCGCCAGAAAAAAAACCAGGGCCAACGCGATTCCCTTTCGCGTTTTTTCTTTAATCGTTTTAAGCCCGGTTTGTTTAAGGCACATTGAAAAAAACCTCATAAACCCAAGTTTCTAAAAAGTTTAACGATAAACCCCTAAACGGAACTTCGGTCCTTTTGGGTTTAACAAAAGCTTATCGTAAAGGTTTTATCAGTAATTTATTCCCGGGGCTTTTTGATATCAGTCTATTGCGAAAAGGAAATTAACAAATAGGCCCAACTCACGGGCTTTCTCCCGCCGGAACGTGCTCCAACCCCCATCGCGGGTTCAAGCCAATGGATTCAATGGACCGGTTAAAACTAAAAACCCCAAGGCCCAGGAGGGCATAGGGGTTTTCTTGTTTAAACCAAACTAATTACTTTAATGAAAAATAACCACCTTCATTATTTTTCTTCCAACCAGTCCCCCGCTGGGGCTGTTCATTTCCACCACCGCCAGGTAGGTCCCGCTGGCAAGGGGCGAACTTAAATCCCAGGTAATAACCGCGGGATTGCCGGGATCGTTGACGAGGATTTTAATCAGTTCCCCCGCGATCGTGTAGATTCTCGCCCTGCTTTCGACCACCTCCGGACTCAACCCGTTCAAAAGAAATTGCGCCTGGTTGTCGATCCTCAGGCTGATGGGATTCGGCGCCAGCACAATCCCGGCCGCCGCCGTCTCCCCGTTATTGACCACCTTCACCTCCCGTATCAGTTCCTGGCTCCCCTGGTCCGGAATGATCGATTTCACCTCAATAAAGTAATTCCCGTTGGAGACAATGACGCCCGAGTCATTCCGGCCATCCCACTGGATCGATTGCCCCGACCCCAGGGAAATGGAGATGTAATTGTTGGAACCGCTGCTTGAGTAGGAGGGCATGAAAACGCCCGGCGAAACCACGATCCGTCCCACCTCAAAATCGAGCGGCTGCAGCCCACCCGTGGCCGACAGAATATTCTCTATTTCCGCCTGGGTAAAACTCCTCACCCTCTCCCCTACGCTGTTGTAAACCGTGATTTCCAGCGTGCTCTGGATTATCGAGACCATGACGTTCCGGGTAATGCTCGTCTCCACCCCCATGCGGTCCACACTGTCCACCTTGATCAGGTAGGTCCCGTTGGCCACCTTGTTCCCATTCGAATTGGTGGCGTCCCAGGCGGTCAAGGGACTTCCGTGGTAAAGGAGTGTCACCATACCCTGGGCGGAGGTGATCGGGCTTCCCGTCAGGTCGAAGTTGGAAATCGCCGCTGAGCTTTCAAAAAGTTTCAATACCTTGATGACCTCCCCTGCTCCGTTATAAACGCTCACCCGGACCGTGTAATCCCCTGTTACAGAGATGGCGTTGGAGGCCGATGCCGTTCCTCCCGGGAATGTGATTTGAGCGTTGTTGGTTACGGGATTGAAGGCTCCGGCAAAGGTCGTCACCTTGAGCTGGTAGGTCAGGCTCACGGAAACTCCCGGCGGCACGGAAGGAATGGTCCAGCTGAGGGTATTGCTGCCACTGTTGAAAACTCCTCCTCCGGAAGCGGATCCCGACACATATTCCATCCCGGCTGCCGGGGGCAGAGTATCGGTGACGGCGGCTCCGCTAATCAGGGAACTGGTGGGATTGGAGTAGGTCAGGGTGTAGGTCACGATGTCATCCACCTGAGCCGTGGTTTCCGAGGAAGTCTTGGTCAGGGTGAGAAAAGGAACAGGGGTGGGAGTATAAGTCGCGGTTGAAGTAGGCGTTGATGTAGGGGTAACAGTGGAGGAGTTTGTTGCGGAGTTGGTAGGGGTGAGAGTCGGGGTGTTCGTAAAGGTAAGGGTCTGAGTGGGTGTGGGGGTGTTGGTGGCAGTGCTGGTGAAGGTTCGTGTCGGAGTAATTGTTGGACTGTTGGTCGGGCTGGTCGTAAAGGTCGGTGTCGGAGAATTAGTAGGTGTATTCGAAGGTGTAGGTGTCGGGGTAATGGAAGGAGTGTTCGTCGCTGTACTCGTGGGTGTAACCGTGGGACTGTTGGTCGGACTGGTGGTGAAGGTCAAGGTCGGGGAATCCGTCGCGGTGTTTGAGGCGGTGGGCGTCGGAGTAATCGAAGGAGTATTCGTCGCTGTACTCGTGGGCGTTTGAGTCGGACTGTTGGTCGGACTGGTGGAAAAGGTCAGGGTCGGGGAATCCGTCGCGGTGTTTGAGGCGGTGGGCGTCGGGGTAACTGTAGTGGTACTCGTCGGAGTTCTCGTGGGCGTTTGCGTCGGACTGTTGGTCGGACTGGTCGTAAAGGTCAAGGTCGGGGAATCCGTCGGGCTATTCGAGGGGGTGTTGGTTGGCGTAATCGTAGCGGTATTCGTCGCTGTACTCGTGGGCGTTTGCGTCGGACTATTGGTGGGGCTGACCGTAAAGGTCAGGGTCGGGGAATCCGTCGCCGTGTTTGAGGCAGTGGGTGTCGGGGATAAAGTGGCTGTGGGGGTGGGAGTCCTGGTCGGGGAGGGAGTGGGACTGTTCGTGGGGGAAGATGTGGGAGTTGGGGTTGGAGAATTTGTCGCGGTGGGGGTGGGCGAGGGAGTGGGGGAATTCG
>JAHFCG010000207.1 GCA_023249615.1 candidate division FCPU426 bacterium
AGCTGGGCTGGTTTTGGAATTTGGGGAGCGTCCTTTCCCGAGGACGGCTTTCGAAGGAGGCGCCATAGAAACCAGCCGAGAGCGCAGAGCAGGGTCAGCCAAAACAAAAGCTTAAAGAGCATATAGGTCTCCGGTAATAAAGGTTTTATTCCGCGCAGCTGGTCCCCCGGGGGCGGTTGAGCCGCGGCGGGATTTTGATTCGTTTCCGGTTTGGGTTCCGGAGCCTTCGCCTGGCTTTTCCTGCCAAAAAGGGAAAAACCGGTTTTCTCGACTATCGACACGGAAACTACGTTTGATTTTACTTCTTTTTTCTTCCCGTTGACGTCCTGATAAATCATCAGGGCCGGCCCAAGGGTTTCCGTACCGGCCTTTGTCGCCGCCAACTCCAGTTTATTGGTGGTCGTGGACATGGTTTGCTGGTTAACCATGCTGACCTGGGTAAAGGAGCGCTGTCCCCTTATTTCAAAATGCTCCGGGGTTGGGATTTGGGGTTCCCCCATGATAGAGGCGTTCCCCGTGGCGATTTGCCTGAATTCCAGGGTCAGGGTAATGGAATCACCCACATCCACCTGGCGCTTGTCCACCTCCATGCGCAGGCTGACGGCCTCCTGCTGGGCGAAGAGGGTTGAGGCGGATCCCCAAAAAATGACAAACATGATTAAATGACGTATCCGAAACATCTCTGCCTCTTTCCGGGGTCACAAACCGGACCCTAAAGTACCAAAATTGGTTGAAATTAAAAATTCAAAACTAAACCTTCAAAATCGCCTTACCAGTCTTCCTGGACTTCCTGTTCCTTTTGGGGCTTCCCTAAAAATTGGCGCATAAACTCCTGCTGGTTGTGGGGCAAAAAGTTCCACATGTCCTTTTGCTTTTTCTGGTCCCTTTTGGGGTGCGCGGAATAATACTGCTGGGTTTGTTCCTCCTGCTGTTGGATCTGCGCCATGATGTTTTGGATTTGCTTGTCGTTTAAACCCAAATCCTTTTTAGCCTGGTCCTGGCGTTGTTGATCGGCTTTTTTTTGATTCCCGGCCTCATCAGGTTTCGGCTGGCCGTTTTCACCCTGGGACTGGCTTTTATTTTGATCCCCCTCCTTTTTTTCCTCTCCGGGCTTTTGAGATTCCTGCTTGTTTTGATTTTGATCCTGTTTTTGTTTGGACTCGCCGGATTTTTGGGATTGCTTCTGATCCTGTTTTTCCTGGTTTTCCTTTTTTTCCTTCTCCTCTTTTTCCCGTTCCTTCTTTTTCTGGTCGCTCTTGTCCTTCTTCGGATTTTCCCTCAGCTTTTTTTCGGCAAGTTCAAGGTTGAATTTGGCGTCTTCATCCTTCGGGTTCAACTGAAGGGCCTTTTGATAACTTTCAATGGCGTCCTTGTAACGATCCTGTTGAAAAACGGAGTTGCCCATGTTGTACCAGCCCTGCTCAAGGTCCTTTTTGGTTTGAAGCGCCTGTTGAAAGGCCTTTTCCGCCTCCTCATATTTTTCAAGTTGATAGAGGGAATTTCCCCAGGAATAGGAATTTTCGGCGTCGGAGGGCGAGTCCTGTGCCTTCTCCCCGAAAACCTTTTCGGCCGTCTCAAAATCCTTTTGTTCATAGGCATCCCTTCCCTCGTTGAAGGGAAAAGCCTGCGCCGACCCAGCAAAACTCAAAACAAAAAATGGAATTAACCGCAGAGCCGCAGAGGACGCGGAGAAAACCGCAAGAGCAAACCCGGAAAATCGTTTAATTTTAATAACCTTTTTCAAATCCATCTTTTCCCCTCTGCGTTCTCTGAGTCTCTGCGGTAAAAAATGTTATAAAAGAGCCGATAACAACAACACCCCGGCCGAAAAGGCTCCGAGCGATGGCGACAACTCCTCGCGGCGAACGGTTCCTTGCCCCTTCATGAGGGTTTTCTGCAGTTTGTCCATGGCGGTCTGAATCGAACCCAGCCCTTCCTCGCTGTCCCCGTGAACAAAAATACCGTTGGTTTTTTCCGCGATTTTCCCAAGTGTTTTCTCGTCCAAATGACTGACAAAAACCCTCCCCGACCTGTCCTTTTTGTAATTCGCCTCGCCCCAAAAGGAAACCCCGTCGGGGATGGGCCTTCCCTGCCGTGTTCCCATTCCGACCGCGACGATGGGGATCTTTTTTTCTTTCGCCTCCGCGCAGGCCTCATCGAGGTTGGAGGCACCGTCGGTAATTTCACCATCCGTCATCAAAAGAATCGCCCTGCCCCTTTTGCTTTGGTCCTCCTTGGGGAAAGCCGCCATAGCCACCCTGATTCCCTCCCCGATATCCGTACCGCCCCTGTCCACGTCATCCACGTCGGCCTTATCCAATACAAGGTCCACGGCCTCCAAATCCATAGTCAAGGGAACCTGTACCACCGCTTCTCCGGCGAAAACCACCAAACCCACCCGATCCCCCTCCCTGTTTTCAAGAAGGTTTATCAGGGCTTTTTTGGCGGCCCCCATTCGATTGGGAACCATATCCTGGGACATCATGCTTTTGGAAACATCCATCACCACCATCATGTCGATGCCCCTCAAATTCAAATCCTCTGGGACGGGTTTTCCCTGGGGACGAACCGCACCCAAAAGGGCCAGAAAAAACGCGGTTAAAAGCAAAAGGCTTCTAACCACCCTGCGGCCCCAGGCAACCCCGGGGGACAAAACCAGGTTTTGGTGGCCCAAGAAGGCCAGGTCCCTTTTGTCGCGCCAAAGGGTGTAAAGGGCGTAAGCCAGCCACACCGCGAATAGCAGTAAAAGAGGGCCCATCCATGTTGCGTTGGCGATATGCAATCCACACCTCAATGTTAAATTTACAATGTAAAATTTAAAATTAATGAAAATTCCGCTCCGCGGAATTCACCATCACCCTTCATTCTTAATTCTACATTTTTCATTTCTTCGAACGCTTCAGGGAAGCGTTCGAAGAACCGTCATTTCCAGCGCCATGTCAAAAGCCAGAATGATAAAAGCCGCGATCAAAAACAAGTAGGCCAATTCCTGGTATTCCATGTGGGTTGTCACCGAAACCTCCCTTTTTTCCAACCGGGCGATTTCCGTCAAAATATTTTGAAGGGAATGGTTGTCCGTTGCCGAGTAGGCTTTGGCCCCCGTGAGCCGGGAAATTTCAGTCAAAAGAACCATGTCCGCCGGCTCCGTCAAAGCGACCTGGCCTGTCCGGGGATCGACATAAGGCCCGACATGACCGTCCTGATATTGCCCCATGGCCGGCACCCTTTCCTTGGTTCCAATGCCGATGGTATAGACCTTGACTCCCTGGCTAACCGCGATCTTGGCGGAGGTCAAGGGATCCACATGACCCGCGTTATTGCCCCCGTCAGTTAAAAGAATGATGGCTTGATAGTTTTTATTCGCCGGCTCCTCCGCCGCGTCTGTTTTGGTCCACTTGGATAATAAGGAGTCCGATTTTCCCTCCTCCGTTTTTTGTTTTCCAGTCCCGTTTTTTAACCTGTTCAGGCAGGACAAAAGGGCGTCCCCGATGGCCGTTCCGCCGACCCGGATGGAGGTCAACTCCACGTTTGCCAGGAGTCTTTTCACTATCTCCAGATCCGAGGTGAGGGGGCATTGGGTGAAGCTGACCCCCGCGAAAATCGTCAAACCCAACCGGACGTTTTGTACCTTGGTCAGGAAATCGGCGAGGATTTTTTTCGCCGCCGTAATACGGTTGGGTTTGAGGTCGTTCTGGATCATGGAATAGGAAACATCGAGGGCAACGAAAAGATCCGTCACCGGCCTTTTTTCCTCGACCTTTTTCTGGCCCGCCTGGGGTCTTGCCGCCGCGATC
>JAHFCG010000087.1:0-10446 GCA_023249615.1 candidate division FCPU426 bacterium
AAAACCCTCACCCTTCCCGTCACCCCGGGTTTTTCCCCCAAACTTGGTTTAGGAAAATTTGAACAAGCCGAAACCGCCACCGGCCTGGGCAAGGCCTTCCGAATTACCCCACTTAACGCCGCCCTTTTGGTTTCGGCCATCGCCAACGACGGGATCATGATGTCGCCTTATCTGGTCGACAAGCTCACCAATATCAACGGGAAGGTCCTCGAGGAAAACAAATCGATGGTTTACAAAAACACCATTACCCGCCAGACCGCCCAATTCCTCACCACCATGATGGTGAACGACACCGAAAGAGGTATCGGGGTCAAGGCAAGGGTGAAGGGCGTCAAGATCGCCGGCAAAACAGGAACCTCCGGAAGCAGGGATCCCAATTTCCACGCCTGGTTTATTTGCTTCGCGCCCGCCGAGAACCCCAAGATTGCCATGGCTATCCTTTGCGAAAACGGCGGAACGGGCAAGGACATCGCCGCCCCCATCGCCAAGAAGGTCATCGAGGGAATCATGGATATTATGGATTTATCCTCAGTGGATAAAAAGAAATAGCTGTCATGGCGGCCTGGCTTCGCCAAACAGGGGAATAAATAGCTAGCCCGCGGCCACTCTTGCTGGAGCCATTCGTTGTAGGGGCAAGGCATGCCTTGCCCCTACGAAACCTTTGGTTTTTGCCGATACCCACGGGTCAGGCAGGAATCCAGTTTTAAAATATTCTCAAAAGCGGAACCCCATGGAAATCCTCAAAACCATAATCAGCTTCGCGATGGGAACCTTTGGCGCCTGGATGATGTGGAGGGGCAAAAAGCTGATGGATACAAAAATGATGATTTGGGGCGGGGTCTTAATCGTTCTTTCTTACTGGATGTTTTCTTTTTCCTGGGGCGGGGGAAATGATGTCTCGCCCGAGGATTTGAAAAAGTTGATGCCCAAACCTTCCGATCAATCAAATTCCCCTTGAGTTCAACTTAAAGAAACTTGACCCTTGGGCCTCGAACCTCGCATCTGGCATCAGGCAATTTCCAGCTTCTTTGGATAAATGGTGAGGTTCTTGTGACCTGTCGGGGTCACCACCAATAAGTCCTCAATACGTACCGCGCCGACGCCGGGGTAATAGAGGCCAGGCTCCACCGTCACCACTTCACCTTTTTTCAGAACATGATCTGAGGAGTTTACCCGGGGTGCTTCATGCACATCCAATCCCAACCCGTGGCCCGTTCCGTGGAAAAAACCAACCATGACGCCGTTTCGTCTTTCAGTTCTGTAACCCCGTGATTCCATGTCCCGTTGAATGGTTTGATGGACAGCGTTTCCATTAACACCAGGAGCCACCATCTCAATTCCCTTTTCCTGGGCAACCTTGACCGCCTCGTATTGGGCTTTCAAGGCTGGGGAAGCCTTGCCCTTCACGAAGGTGCGGGTAATGTCGGCGTAATAAAAGGTGTCGCCGGAACGGGGAAATACATCAACTATCAGGGATTGGTTGGCCCAAACCGGCCCCGTCCCCTCGTTGTGGGGATCACACCCCTGGTTACCGCTGGCCACAATGGTGTGGCTTCCGATGCAGTTTTTTTCCATCATCGCGACGTTTATGACCCTCTTAATCAACTCCGAAGTCACCAATTGTCCCTGATAGAAAATTTTCTTTCCCTTAATTTTGGACTTCCTCAAAAGATCCTCAGCCCGATGAATGGCTCCCTCGGTAACCCGCAGGGAATCGGTAATCATCCGAACTTCCTCGTTTGATTTATAAACCCTGTCCTCGAAGAAAGGATCGGCTTTTGCCGTTACTTTAATGCCCCTCTTCCGCAGGGCATCCGCCAACCCCAGGTTAAAGTTATCCGGAACCTGGACCTTGGAAACCTTCCGGCTTTTGAGGAAAAAAGCCGTCACATCCGCGACTCCCGGCTTCTCGATTCCCGCCTTTTTGACCTTTACCTGAATGTCGGAATAAGAAAGAACCTCATCCACCTTGGCCTGTTTTTGGGCGCGGCCCAGTTCCAGGTCGCTCATGAGGATTATTTTTTTGCCGTTAATTTGAAAAAAGGGAAAGGGATCTGGAACCACGAACTTCACGGCGTAATAGAGGTTGGAATCGTACTCGCTGGAGGCAAACAACATTAAGGCTGGGGGAAATTTCATTTAAGAAAACCTTTGAAAATAATGGTAGGGGCGGCCCCCTGTGGCCGCCCCTGAATAAAGCCGTCGGAAACAAACCTTGGGCGAGCGAAGGGGCTCGCCCCTACAACCTCAAAACCAATACTTTTAACCAACCCTAGAAGTAGTAACGGGAACCAATGTTTCCATAAACCTGAAAGGAAGTTCCGCCCCCGGCAATCGTGTAAATCCAAATCTCGGGAACCACCTGGACGTAAATGTCCACCGGCACATTGGCCCGGTCAAACATATAGGAAATCCCAACCACTCCCCTGGCCCCGATGACGATGTTCGTTTGAAGGGATAAATCCGCTCCCGCCCCAAAATAAAGGGGCAGCAGCCCTTGAGAGGGATGAATGACATCGTATTGGTGGTAGAGATAATCGCACTGTAAAAGAGCCGACCCGTTGCCAAGCTTTACCGCTGGTTGAAAGGCGCTGTTGTGATCCACCCAGAATTTCCCCACGGCCCCCCAGGTTCCAGGATCCCCAAATTCCAACCCAAGTCCAAAAGGACCGCCCCCTTTGATGGGCGAGGAATCCGCGAGCGCAACCAAAGGAGAAATAAACAGACCCACCCAAACTAGCAAAACCCGTGTAATTCTTTTCATTCCCCCTCCTTATTAAATGCTTTCCCTCAACTGCCTTACCTTCGCCCTGCGCTTGATTTCTTCCCGAAGCTCCCGCATTTTACCCGTCAATTTCTCACCGGAAATTTCGATGAAATTATCCTCGGTTTCCAGGGTTTTGGGTGAATCAAATTGGGATGTTTCGGAGTCCACGAACAATAAATCCGGCAGGTCCAGGCCCTCCTTGTAATCCTCACCCATATCCGCGAAATAATCCTTCTTATTCACGAATTTCCGAAAGCGGTATACAAGGGCCCCCAGGGTCTTGCCCCCCTCAATGACCTTATGGACGAAGTGAACCTCCAAATCCAAATCGCGGATGGCCAATTGGTCCTCCGGAAAATAGCTGGTCACAAAATCGATCAGCCATTTAAAGGTTTGCTCCAGGTACATCTGCTGGGACGCCTGGAAAGCCTGAAGCTGTTCCTCCATCTCCTTCTCACTTAATTCCCGATCAGCCGGTTCCTGTGGATTCTGATTCATGCCCCGCCCGTTCCTTTACGATTTAATTAAATTGTGCTTTCCGAAATATTACCGCGGGAGTCTGCCGTTGTAGGGGCAAGGCATGCCTCGCCCCTACGAAACCTTCAGTCGCCGCCGAGACCGAAATTTAAACGGAACCCTTAACCCGCCAGGTTGAATTCATGGAGAATGGTATAAACCGGGCCTTCCGGATTCAACTGACTTTTAATAAGCGCGAAGGAATTCACCCCCATCTTTCCGATCAAGGCGGGAATCTTCCCTTCCAATTTCGGCTGAATGGTTTTGGCGCCTTTAAAGCCCTTTACCCTGCCCAGGGTCACGTGCGCGTTAAATTCCCGGTCTTCCTGTTTCTGCCCAAAGCCCCTTAGATTTTTAGAAATCGCCCCGGCCAAATCCCGTAGTTTCTCCCATCCTTCACTAACCGGCGCGAACAGGACACTGGGCTTTTTTAAATTAGGGAAACCCCCGAGACCTCCCAACTGAATCCCAAAGGGATTAAACTCCCGCCGGACCAATTGCAAACGTTCCATCACTTCCTGTTCCTTGGATCTTGGCACCTCGCCCAAAAAGCAAAGGGTCAGGTGGAGATTCCCCGGCTCCAACCATTTGACAGGAACATCCAAGGAACGAAGATCCTTGATCAGGGATGTTAAACCGTCTTGAATGTATTTATCCAGGAGTATCGCCACAAAGAGCCTGTCCGTTTCAACCTTGGGGGCGGGAGGAATCTCCGGTTCATCGAATTGGGCTTTCAAGTTCAATCCTTCAGGGGCAATTTAAGGCAATGGCGTCTTAGCAATTCCAAGGCCGCCTGACTCGCCTTCATCTTGATGGTTTCCCTGTTTCCCGAGAAACGAAACTCCAGGCTTTGGGTTTTTTGTTCGTCCGAGAGGCCGACAAAAACAAGACCGACCGGTTTTTCGGGCGTCCCTCCCGTGGGTCCGGCAATCCCCGTGGTGGAAATTCCGATATTGGCCCCTGACTTTTCGCGGGCGTTGCGGGCCAACTCTTCCGCCACCTGAGCGCTCACAGCGCCTTTCCCCTCAATTAGCTTCGGGTCAACCCCTAGACTGGCACTTTTGGCGCGGTTGGAGTAGACAGCCCAACCGGCCAGAAAATAAGCCGAACTCCCCGGCACCTGGGTTATGCGGTGGCTGATCAGCCCCCCCGTACAGGATTCCGCAACCGCCACCGTCATCTGGCGGGTCATCAACATTCTCCCCACGCTGGTTTCCAAATTATCCTGATCCAACCCGTAAATGAAATTCGGTACACGGGTCATGATGGTTTTTCCCAAACCATCCAAAAGGTTATTCGCTTCGGCATCGCTGGGGGCCTTGGCGGTCAGGCGGATATCCACCCCGTCCGCGTGGGCCAGGACCGCCACGGTTGGATTGGTGGATTTTTCAAACAGGTCCAGGATCTTTTCATTCAAAAGGGATTCGGAAATTCCGGTCGTTCTAAATACCCGGGACTTGATGACAGTTCCCGAGGGGGAAAGGGTCTTGAGAAGCGGCCGCAGGGTATTTTCAAACATGGCCTTCATTTCAAAGGGAACACCCGGCAGGCAAGCCAGCTGATTTTTTCCTATCTTCACAATAAAACCCGGAGCCGTTCCCATGGCGTTTGGTATGAGTGTCGCGCCTTGGGGAATAAAAGCCTGGTTCAGATTCACCTTGGGGCAGGGTTTTCCTGCCTTGGTGAAAACCTCCTCAATTTGTTTGGCGATGGTCTCGTTATAAACCAACTGCTTCTGGGCCAAGCGTCCCGCGACTTTTCGGGTGACGTCATCCACCGTGGGCCCCAATCCGCCTGTGGTAATGACAAACTGGCTTCTTTCGCAGGCCAGTTTCAGGGCCGCCTCAATGCGCTTTTCGTTATCCCCCACCGTTTGAAAGGCAAAGAGGTCTATTCCCAGCAGGGCTAATTGCTGGGCCAACCAGGAGGAATTGGTATCCAGGTTCTGGCCCAAAAGAAGCTCGGTCCCAATGGCGACAATTTCAGCGTTCACACAACAGCCTTTCACCACGGAGTATACGGAGAACATAGAATGCGGCAAAAAGATTAAACAAAAATCTTATTTCGGTTTCAGTTTTACTCTGCGCCCACTGTGACCTCTGTGGTTCCATTTTACGCCAACATACTCACTGACCAGACCCCGATTTGAATCCACACGTTCGCGTAAACCCCCGCCAGCAAATCATCGGTCATGATCCCCCACCCGCCAGGGAGTTTTTCCAGTTCCCGAATGGGGTAGGGTTTCCAAATATCAAAAAGGCGGAAAAGAATGATGGCCATAATGACAAAAGGCCACTGGTTCGGTATCGCCAGCATGGCAATTCCCATTCCCGCCACCTCATCAATGACGGCGCTCGACGGGTCTTTCTCCCCAGTTTCAATTTCCATTTGGGTGCTCGTATAAACCCCCAAAAAGTAAACCCCGGCCACGATCCCGAAAAGAACCAGGGGTTTCCCCACGAGGGGATAAAAACAACCGGCGGCCGCAAGGGAAGCCCAGGTGCCGGGAGCGCCCGGAATAAGACCGATTCCAAAAAAGGTGGTAATGAACTGGTTAACGCTTTTCAGGGTATTCTCCCGTCAGAACAAAACGATTTTTAAAGAAATAATCGATGCCGGAAACTGTGGACATCACCGTAGCGTAAAACATCAACCAGTAGGGCGCGTACCAGACGAAATTATTAATCCACTCCCCCATCGATCCCATCCGGGCGATAAAAACATCCCACCTTCCCTGATAAGCCTCCACCGTCGCCTGGGCGCAAATGATGGCAAGGATAAAGGAAATAGCCACGATCTGGGAAATGGTCTTGTGCTTCCCCGCCCGGCTCGCGGCAATGACCAGATTGTGGGTTTGCGCGATCTGGCGAAGGCCCGTGATCAGGAATTCCCGCGCCGCGATGACCACTACCATCCAGACCGGTACTAAATCTATCTGGACGAAGGAAACGAAAACCGTCAGGAGCAATATTTTGTCGGCGAGAGGGTCCAGCAAGGCGCCGAAATTGGAACTCATATTATATTTACGGGCAAGGTAGCCGTCGATGTAGTCGCTGACCGCGCCCCAGGCGAACAACAACCCGGCGGTCCATTTGGCCCAAAGCTCATCCCGGAAAATGAAAATCAAAAACAGGGGAGCAACCACGATTCGGGAAAGGGTAACCAGGTTCGCGGCGTTCCAACGTGAGCCTACATTAGATTCATTTGATTTTTCCAAGAATATCCCGCCTAGGGTTTTCCAATTCAAAATTAAGAACTAAGAATTCAAAATTGCTTTTCCTACCAAATCCTGTTCTAAGCCGTGGGTGATCTCAACTTCCGCCCATTGTCCCGGGCGGGCGTTTTTAAGACCTTCAATCAAAACAACCCCATCCACTTCAGGGGCCTGATACTTGGTACGCCCTTGAACTTCGCCGTTTTCCTCAATCGTCTCCACCACAGCCATGAGTTTTTGCCCTACCCAACGCTGATGAGACTGGGCCGCCACTTCCTCTTGAACTTTATAGGCCTCGGCCAGCCTGGCTTGTTTCACCTTTTCCGGCACCTGATTTTCCATAACGCCCGCGGGAGTATTTTCTTCCTGCGAGTAGGAAAAGAAACCAACGTAATCCATCTTTGAACTTTTAAGGAACTCAATCAATTCCTGGAAATCCTCATCCGTTTCCCCGGGAAACCCCACGATAAAGGTCGAACGAATGGAGGCATTTGGAATTTTGGCTCTGATTCTTTGAATCAGCTTTTCCAGTAATGCCCTGTCTCCAATTCTTTGCATGGACTTTAAAATCTTATTGCTAGCGTGCTGTAAGGGAACATCAAAATAGGGACAGATATTGGGGTTAGCCGCCATGACGTCCAGCATCTCATCCGTGACACGACTGGGGTAGAGATAGTGGAGACGAATCCACTCAATGTCCTTCACTTTGGCTAACCGGCTCAAAAGCTCCGCGATCCTTGGTTTGCCATAGCGGTCCGACCCATACCAAGTACTGTCCTGGGCTACTAGACAAAGTTCCTTCACCCCCTGGGCGGCCAATTGCTTGGCTTCTTGTTCAATATCCTCAAGCGACCGGCTTCTATGATGGCCCCGGATTTTTGGAATGATGCAAAAGGTACAGGGCAGGTCGCACCCTTCTGAAATTTTCACATAAGCAAAATGACCGGGAGTTGAAAGGAGTCTTGGAGACGAAGCGTCATAAACATAGGTGGCTTCCGATAAAGAATTCGGAAGTAACGGGGCATTATTTTGCTTTCGGTTCAGGTGGTCTATTAAGGATTCCCCGCCTTGTTTCCCCTTGGAGTCTTGGAGCCTTGGTGGTGAAATCTGATTTACGACATTCTCCACATCGTTCAACCCAAACAAGATGTCAATTTCCGGAAGTTCTTTTCTTAGTTCATCCCCGTACCGGTGCGCTAAACACCCGCCCACCACCAGAGACTTGAGGTTTCCGGATTTTCGGTATTTCGCCGCGGCTAATATGGTGTCGATGGATTCTTTTTTGGAAGCTTCGATGAACCCGCAGGTGTTGACGATGATGACTTCGGCTTCGGAGGGGTCTTTAACGAGGGCGTAGTTATCCTGGGCCAATTTGCCCAGCATGACCTCTGAATCCACGGTGTTTTTAGGGCAACCGAGGCTGATCACCGCGACGGTTTTATTGGGTTTAGGGGTCGTTTTCGGCATTAGTGGGCTTACTTTAGCACATGAAACAGGCTAAAAGCGAACCCCTGTAGCCTTATGGATGCTCTTCGAAATAACCCCTATTAACTTCACTAGGTCACCTTTGGAAATACCCAAGGGCGGCATCAGGACAATGACATTGCCTAAAGGCCTCAACAGAACTCCAAGCTTCTTGGCTTCGGCGCAAACCCTGTAACCCATCTTCGCTTCATAAGGAAAGGTTGTTTTCTTTTTCTTGTCCTTGATCAACTCAATCCCGCCCATCATGCCTCTCAATCGAATTTCCGAAACGTGGGGATGAGCGATTAAAGGCTCCAGAAGATCCTGTAGCATCTCACTTTTCTTCTGAACGTCTTCTAAATATATTTTCTTTTCCATCAACTCCAGGTTGGCTAAAGCCGCCGCGCAACCCAGTTGGTTTCCGGTAAAGGTATGTCCGTGAAAGAAGGTTCTGCCGGATTCAAACTTTCCCAGAAAGGCTTTGTAAACTTTTTCCGTCGTCAAGGTCGCGGCCAGGGGCAAATAACCGCCTGTCAAATTCTTCGCCAAGCAAAGAATGTCAGGCCGGACACCTTCCTGCTCGCAGGCGAACATGGTTCCTGTCCGCCCAAAACCCGTCGCCACCTCATCGAGGATCAACAAGACATTGTATTTATCGCAAAGTTTTCGGATGGCTTTTAGATAACCCCAGGGGTGTACCAACATCCCCCCTGCGCCCTCTATCAAGGGTTCCATATGAACCGCCGCCAACCGGGAACCAAATTTACGAAATACACCCTCAGCTTCTTTCACACAGTCTTTAAGCCAATTCTCATTCGAGACATTTCGACTTGGATATTGATGGGGGCTCTTCACTTTGAGAGTCTTAAAAAGGAGGGGACCAAAAATTCGGTGGAACAGATCAATCCCACCAAGACTTACCGAACCAACCGTATCCCCGTGGTAGCCCTCTCGGACGGTTAAAAAGAGGTTCTTGGATTTGCGAGGGGGAGAAGTTTGTTGCCAATATTGAAAAGCCATCTTCATGGCAATCTCGTTAGCCTCGGAGCCGGAGTCGGAATAGAAAACCCGGGTCAAACCCTTCGGCGCCATCTTGACCAGCTTTTCCGCCAAAAGAATCGCTGGTTCGTTGGAGGCTCCCAGCATGGTGGAGTGAGCGATCTTTTTTAACTGCTTTTGGATTGCCTTGTTGATTTCAGGAACCTGATGGCCATGGACGTTACACCAAAGAGAGGACACGCCATCTAAATATTTCTTCCCCTTGGCGTCGTAAAGATAGGTGCCCTTTCCACGGGTTATAACCGTGATGTCCCTATCTCTTTCCCATTCCTGCTGTTGGGTAAAAGGGTGCCAGAGGTATTTTTTATCCTTATTAGAAAGTTGTTTGTAGTTCATGTTGATTTTCACTTTTATTCCGTCATTGCGAGGAGGTTTAAAACGACGAAGCAATCCAAACCATACCAGAAACTGCAGTTTTTTGTTTGCTTTGGATTGCCGCCTCGCCCAAAAACGGGCTCCTCGCAATGACGGCTAAAACTTTAAACCCAAACGAGATAGATCCTTCGCCAGTAAATCAAGATTCGCCCGGTATTTCGGATTGAACTTCACAGGACCATAAACTGGGACTTTCAGGAGTTTCTTCAAAGCCTTAACATTTGTTTTTTCGGCAACCGTCTTTCCCTTATAACCATTCACTACCACCCCAAGAACCTTTATCTTCCGCTTTTGGAGGGCTTCCACTGTTAATAAGGTGTGATTGATAGTCCCCAACCCTGCCCTGGCAACCACCAGTACCGGCAACTTCCACTTTTTCATCCAATCTGTCACAAAAAATTTTTGAGTGATAGGCACTTGAATTCCTCCTACCCCTTCCACGATGAGGAAATCACAGGATGCCTTACCTTTCCAGTAGGCCTGTTCGATTTTCTTGAGGGGAACGGCTCCTTCTTTCCATCCGGCTACATAGGGAGCTAACGGCTTGAGGTAATGGACGGGGACAATTCCCGGGTACGCGGAATTGGGTAACTTCGCTGCCTTTAGCAGTAGTTTCCCGTCTTCACTCATCAGACCGCCAGACCTGTCTGACGAAGCCTTGGCGTAGTCAGAAGCTACGGGTTTGAATACCCCAACCTTCATGCCCCGATTTACCAACAGACGCGCCAACCCTGCGGCGATCAGGGTTTTGCCAATGCCGGTATCAGTGCCAGTTATAAAAACTCCGCCGTATTTCACTTGAAAGATCCCGATCCAATCCAATGAACAATAAAATGATTTCCATAAACAATGATTATCAAAAAAACAAAAGCAAACACCAAAAGCAAAACATTCTTTGACTTGGAGGGATTTTCAAGAAACCATTTTTTTCCGTAAAATTGAAAACAAAATCGGCAAAACCAGGAAAAGGCTATCGCAAGTCCAATAAAAATGATCACCCGCACCATAAAATTATCCAAGCATTCCGCCTCACTCTTTTGTACGGGCGAAC
>JAHFCG010000087.1:10546-11926 GCA_023249615.1 candidate division FCPU426 bacterium
CGGGCGAACGCAAGGTTCGCCCCTACAATCACCCAACAAGGGCAGGCGGCCCGGCTCCGCCGGAGGCCTGCCCCTACAACTTTTTAAAAGCGTTGATAAGCTTTTCAATATCCGCATCCGTATGGGCTGACGAGACGGAAAGTCTCAAGCGGGCCGTGCCCTTCGGAACCGTCGGGGGACGGATGGCCACCACCAGAATCCCCTCTTCCAAAAGCTTCTCCGACATCTTAACCGCTTCCTCATTCTCGCCCACGATCACCGGCATTATCGGCCCAGCGCCGCGAGGAATATCATGGCCCAGAGCCCGCAGGCCTTCCCGTATTTTCTTGGCGTTTTCCCAAAGCTTTTCGACCCTTTGCGGCTCCTCGTGCAAAACCTCCAACGCTCCCAAAGAAGCCCCGCAAACGGCAGGCGCCAGGCCGGTTGTATAGATGAAGGTGCGGGCTTTATTTAAAAGGTATTCGATAAAAATCTTGGGACCGCAAACAAACCCGCCCATGCTTCCCATGGCCTTGCTATAAGTGCCAACAACCGCCGCCGGATAATATTTAAGTGGGAAGTGGTGGGTAATTCCCTGTCCCGCCGGACCCAAGACACCAGTTCCGTGGGCGTCATCCACCAAAACCAAAGCATCGCTTTCGTGGGCCAATTCCATCAACTTTTTAAGTGGAACCAGGTCGCCATCCATACTGAAAAGGGATTCCGTAACAATCAACCTGCGCCGATACTTGGTGGTCTTTTCCAATTGCTTCTTCAAGTCTTCGAGGCTGAGATGTTCATAAACCATAAACTTGGCTTTGGAGCCCCGGCAAGCGTCAATTAGGCTGGCGTGGTTCAACCGGTCGCAAAGGATGACATCTTCTTCCCCAACCAACGCTGAAACAGCCGCGAGATTCGCCATGTATCCCGTGGGAAAAGAAAGACAGGCTTCAGCGCCTTTGAAATTGGCGGTGATTTCTTCCAGTTGCATATGAACGGGCAGATGACCCGAAACAAGGCGGGAGGCTTGAGCGCCGGCCCCGTAACGGGAAAGAGCCCTCTGAGAGCGTTCCAAAACCTTGGGGTGATCGGCCAAGCCAATGTAGTTATTGGTGCAAAAGAGAACACAGTCTTTGTTATTAACCGAGGCGCGCATCCCCCCCAGTAAATCCACAACCCGAAGTTTGCGCCTTAACCCCTGGGCGTCCAGTTCGTGAAGTTCTTCGTGCATATCGTCAATCCAACTCACCAAAGACCTCTTTCACCACAGGGTACACGGAGTACACAGAGTTTAATCCTTAAAACCTTAAAGCCTTACCCCGTGTCCCCTGTGAACTCTGTGGTTCAGATTCTTGAAAATATGACCGCTCCTAATTGGCCGCCAAAGCCGTACGAGAGCGA
>JAHFCG010000208.1 GCA_023249615.1 candidate division FCPU426 bacterium
TCACCCCCACCAACAGCCCGACCAATACCCCCACGGATACCCCCACCACCGTTATCATCGTAAACATCAACAAAACCGCGTCAAATACCCTGCCTCATTCCCGTGACTCCATTACCTACACCATCGGTGTCAACGTTCCTTTTGGGACGGCTTCCAACGTCATCATTACCGACACGGTTCCCGCCGACTTGAATTTCGTGAGCGTCAACACACCGGGGCCTCCCGCTTCCGTCTCCATCATTTCACTGCCGACACCCGGGCCCACCGCCGGCACCGGAACCCTTTTAGTCTGGAATTTCCCGACGCTCGCGCCCGGAAATTACACTTTCGATTATCTGGCGACGGTAAAGGGACTGACGCAAGGAGGGAAAGTCATCGTCAACGAGGCGGCTCTTTCCTATCCCCAGGCGCCCGTGCCCCAGGTGGCCCAGGCCCCGGTCACCGTTTTGGGGGATTACACCGTTCGGATCAACGTTTATAACGAGGTCGGCGAAATTGTCAAAACCATCCTCGTGACGAAATTTTCCGAACCCATCGATAACATTTCATTGCAGAGCAGTAATACGCTGGTTTCCATCAACGACCGTATCGACATTGTTTACCAGGGAAGCGTTATCGGGACCTGGGATGGAACCAACAATTTGGGGGATGAGGTTTCCAACGGGAAATACCATATCAAGATCGACAGCATCGACCTTTACGGGTCCATCACCTCTGTTTCACAGCTAGCCATGGTGGCGAGGCACCTGGCTCATGTTCAGGTCAACATTTACAACGAAACGGGTGAAATCATCCGGCACTTGGCCGCCACTGTCGCTGACGCGGTTACCCTGACCAACAGCTTTATGGTTTCCTCGAACGCATTCGCTCCCAGCTACCAGGGCGGTTCCAATTCCTACGTCAACATTACCCTCGGGGATGGAACCATTCTTCCCTGGGACGGCCGCAACGACAACGGTCAAATCGTCTCAAACGGTCAATATTTCATTGAAATCAAGAGCAATGACGGGCAAGGAGGCGACTCCATCGTCACCAAGCAAATCGCGGTTATTCACCCTGAATTAACGGTGGGGAACGGACTGGTTTTGGTTTATCCCAACCCCTTAAGCGTCAGGGTCAACGGAAGTGTTGTTAATTTCGCGCCCAATTCATCCGTGCCCGTCGCGCTGACCGTCAGGGTTTACACCATGGCGGGGGAGCTGGTGGAAAATGTGAGGGGAAATCTGGGCGACCCGCTGGTAACCTGGGACTTTTCAAACAAACGTCTCGCGAGCGGAATTTATATTCTTGTCATTGAAAGCACCGACGCGTCCGGGGGGATGCAGAGACAGCTCACCAAACTGGCCATCTTCCGTTAAAAGTTTTGGCCGCAGATTTACGCAAATTTCCGCAATGAATCAGAATTCAAAAAATGGACTTTAGAAAGTTTCAGTTTTTATTTTGAATTTTTTCACCGCGAAAATTTCCGTAAATTTGCGGCGAATAGACTTTAGGCGTTGAATTCCCCGCCGGCGACTTCCGGCACCATTCCCATGTCCCGGATCATCTGATGGTCCGCGTTTTCGCCCTGGCCGGAGGTCGTCAAATAACCATTTGTGAAAATGGAATTCGCGACATAAAGCGCCAGGGGCTGGAGGGATCGGAAGGTCACCTCCCGGCCGCCGGCCGAGCGGACATCAACCTCGGGATGAACAAAACGGAAGAGGGACAAAACCCGAAGCGCAAAATAAGGCTCCACGGTTTTTAAATGGGAAAAGGGTGTTCCGGGCCTGGGGTCCAGAAAGTTCACCGGCACCGAGGTGGCGCCGACTTCCCGAAGGGCAAAGCAAAGTTCAACCACGTCTTCCAGTTCCTCCCCCATCCCGATAATTCCGCCGGAGCAAATTTCCATCCCGGCTTCTTTCGCGAATTTCGTGGTTTGAACGCGGTCCTCGTAGCTGTGGGTGGAGACGATTTTTCCATAAAGACGTTTTGAGGTTTCGAGGTTGTGGTTGAAACGGTCGACGCCGGCTTCCGCAAGCCGCTTTGCCTTATCAGCGGTCAACAAACCCAGGGATGTGCAGACCTTCACGCCCACCTCCTGCTTGATCCGCCGGGTGGCCTCGCAAATGACATCCAGGTCCCGGTTGCTCGGCCCCCGGGTGGCGGTCACCATGCAATACTTCCAGGCGCCGGCTTCCTTGGCTTTGCGGGCCCCTTCCAGAAGGGATTCAACCTCCATCATGGGATATTGGGCCGCGGGCGTTTCATATTTTGAGGACTGGGAGCAAAAACCACAATCCTCAGGACAGGCTCCTGATTTCGCGTTTTGAAGAACATGGATTCGAACCTTATTGCCGTGGAAATGGCGGCGAACACGGTAGGCCGCGTGGACAATGGATAAGGTGTCTTCCCGCGGGGCTTTTAAAATTTCCATGGCTTCCGAAAAAGTCGGGGCAATTTTTTGAAGGGAATTATCTGCCAGGTTTTCCCACAAAGAGGAGGCCGTTGGGGTTGAAATCATGAGGATTTTCCTTGGTGAATAAAATCCGGAGAAAACACAAAACGCGCAAAAGTATAACACGGCTATTTGAGTCCTTGAACATGGGCCCACGGAATGCCTGATCCGGCAGTAATGGAAAAGGTAAGTGAGGGGTGGCCTGAACCCATGTTTTTTCATCCGGAGGCATTTGTTTTTTCGAATATAGTCCCCAATAAAAAAATTCAAAATTTAAGAAAGGCCGGGTGGAAAAGGGGTTATTTCAATCAACCGCAAAGGGGACTTTCGCAATATTGAAGGGGGGAGGCCACAAAAGCCCGCCAGAGGTGAATTTTTTTAAAATTTAAATGGGAAATTCCTAAAAACCTTTAATTTACAAGCCTTTTTCAGGAAAACATTGTCTGAAAATAAACCCGCCAAATGGTACAATTTTCACATCCCGAGCCGTTAGGTTTTACGTGAAAGACCCTCTGAAAAGCGAATAAAAATCGTTTTTTTTGAGGTTGAGGATTACACCTGGATAATGAAATTATCCAAAAAGTGGCTGGTTTAACGATCTTAAACCCCTTTCTTGCCGCTTTCCAAAGTCCTGTCGGCCTACATCTCTCCACTGAAATGGAAAAATTTTTTAGGAATACTTTTCTGTTTTGCTGTGGAAAAAAATTGAAGCGTTAAACCGTTTTTGAAAGTTTTTTAATGATCAAAATGTTTTTGAATAACAAAGTTAAGCGGTCAAACCGGGTTTTGAAAACCTGTTTGATGGCGTTTTTTTTCTCCACCCTCTTGGTTGAAAATCCTGTCCCGGTTTTTTCCGCTTCTTGTACCCCGACCAGCGCCGTGATGACGGCGGCGGGGGATGACGTCACCAACATTTGGATCAACGGCTGTCTTTTGGGAACCTTCAACTATGTCAGCAAGGGTACCGGCGCCCTGCCGGTCAGTATGATCTTATCCGCGGCCCAACTTTCCTGCTGGGTTCCTGGCGGGCCCAATTGTCTTTCGATCCGGACCACCAACACCATTTGCTGCGAAACCCTGGTTTCCTGGGTGCTGGATGTCACCTGCTCGGGAGCGCCGGTTTCCCACGTTTACATGACAAGCGACAATGTCGGCCCGTTGGATTTTTATTGGGACTCCAGCGGCCTTACCCCTCCTCCCAATAACGGGGGACTCTCCTGGCAGGATCCCAATTGGGTTAATCCTCTTCCGCTGGTTTATTTCAAGGACACTTCCGTTTGTTTGAATGAGTTTTTCTGGTCCAAAAGAATTTACAGTCCCGTCACGGGCCAGTTGTT
>JAHFCG010000088.1 GCA_023249615.1 candidate division FCPU426 bacterium
TGAATGGTAATAATGTCTTTTCCTGCTTATCCATTCTTGTCGCGAGGAGCCGGTTCTTGTCCCGAAATAAAATTTTCCATTTCCTGACGGTTGGTTTTTTCCTTCTTCTCTCCGGCTGCGCCACCGTCACGGTGGACGACGGCAAAATGGAAAAACCCCTCGAAAAAGCCACTGGCCTCACCACGGAATCGGTGAAACAAGCCCTCGAAAAAAATGAGCTGAGTCTTTGGGATGTTTACGCCCTTGCCTCGGAACGCACCGCCGCCCTGGCCACCCTGGCGGAAAACATCGAGCAAGCGGACGCCCAAAGCCTGCAGGCCATCGGGGCCGTTCTTCCCCATGTTTCCCTCGCCGGATCCAGGAGCTATCAATCCACCAACTATATTGGTTCCAACGCCTCCAACACCATCGGTTCAGGCATTCCCGGCACCTCCCTTTACCTGACGGGAACCCAAACCATCTTTACGGGACTCAATGAAGTGGCTGGAATCACCGGGGCGCAATCCACCAAGGACTTCAACGAGTACAGCCTGAGGGACAGGGCGGGACAGCTTCTGCTGGATATCGCGGGCTCCTTTTACACCGTCCTTGAGCTGGAGGAAACCCTTGAATCCAAGCAAACCTCCCGGGAACTGACTGAAAAAATCCTGGACCAGCTCAGGAAATGGCAAACCGTGGGACGCTCCCGCCCCAGCGAGGTTTTAAGCGCCGCGGCCCAGCTGGCCCGGCTGAGCGCTGATATCCTCGGCACCCAAAACGAGCTTCTGAAAGCCCGGGAACAATTGACCACCCTGTCGCGGGTCAAGCCGAGCCAGGCCCTTAAATCCGGGGAAACCTACCAGGTTCCCTCGGCTCCCCTTTCCCAGTTGGAGTCCATTGTGGATAGCCTCCCCAGCGTCAAAACCGCCTCGGCCAACGTGGGCATCGCCGACGCCTACCTGTTGCAAGCCCACGGACAGCACCTGCCTTCCCTCTCCGTTCAGGGCAACTATTTCCTGGAAAAGGACGGGGGTTTCCCCTCGCCCGAGTGGAATGTCCAACTGCTGGCGTCCCTTCCCCTTTTCCAGGGCGGACAAATCGTGGCGCAGGAAAGGATCATGGCTTCCAGGAAACGACAAGCCGAAATGGCCCTGGCCCGCGCGAAACGATCCGCCCGCGGGGATATTCGCGAGTCCTATAAAAGCCTGGTGAACTGTATCGCCGAGACGGAGGCCTATCAAAAGGCCCTTGTGGCGGCCGAGGACGACTATCAGGCCGTGGTCAAGGATTACCGGTTGAGCCTTACCACCAACCTGGAGGTCATGAGAACCCTTAACACCCTGGAAGATACCAAGGTCAATTACATCAAGGCGAAATACCAGGCTTTATACAACCAGATCTGGCTGGGCGTCGCGACCGGCGAACTCCCGAAAACTCAAGAAACGAAATGATGATTCACCGCCACGAACGCCACGTTCGCAACGAAAAGCCAACAAAAAAAATGGGTTTTTCCCACGTCTCAACCCTTGAATTTTCTCTTTCATGGCGAACGTGGCGTTCGTGGCGGTAAAAATTTCCGAGGTGTATAAATGACGCTTTCCGACGTATCCATTAAGAATCCCGTCTTCGCCTGGATGCTCATGGCCGCGCTGGTCATTTTCGGGGGCATCTGCTTTTCCCGCATGGGTCTCTCCCAGCTTCCCGACGTGGACTTTCCCGTGGTCAATATCAGCCTGACCTTGGAAGGCGCCTCCCCTGAAATCATGGAATCCGACGTGGCCGACGTGGTCGAGGACGCGGTCATGGGCGTCCAGGGCGTCAAACAGGTCACCACCACCTGCAAGGAAGGTTCCGCCAACGTTTCCGTGGAACTGGACCTGAACCGCGACGTGGACGTGGCCCTTCAGGAAATCCAAACGAAGGTGGCCCAGGCCCAGCGGAGCCTGCCCACCGACCTGGACCCTCCCAGCGTCAGCAAATTCAACCCCGAGGACCAGCCCATCCTGTGGGTGGCCGTTTCCTCCGACCGGCCTGTCCGCGAGTTGATGATGTACGTGAAGGACCAGTTAAAGGACAACTTCCAGACCATTCCCGGGGTAGGAGAGGTTTTCCTGGGCGGCTATGTGGACCGGAATCTCCGTGTCTGGCTGGACGGAAAAAAACTTTCCCAAAGCGCCCTGACGGTCGACGATGTCATTAACACCGTTTCCAAGGAGCATGTGGAAGTGCCGGCGGGACGCATTGAGGCGGCGGACAGGGAAATGAACGTCCGGGTCCTCGGCGAGGCCCCCTCGGTGGAAGCCTTCGGCAACCTGCCCATTAATTCCCGCGGCGGCGCCCCCGTCTACAACCTCATCCGCCTCAAGCAGGTCGCGGACCTGGAAGACGGGCTGGACGATGTAAGGCGAATCTCCCGCTACAACGGCGAACCGGCGGTCGGCCTGGGAATCCGAAAACAGCGCGGCGCCAACGCCGTGGAAGTGGCGAGGGCCGTCCGCGCCAAGATGGAGGAAGTCGCCCCCAAACTTCCCAAAGGCTATCAGCTGAGGGTAAGCTTTGATTCCACAAGATTCGTGGAAGACTCCATCAAGGAACTGGAAATTACCATCTGCCTTTCCGCCCTTTTAACCGGTCTGGTTTGCTGGCTCTTCCTTCGCAGCTGGAGTTCCACGGTTAACATTTTCCTGGCCATCCCAACCTCGATTTTGGGGGCCTTCATCATCCTTTATTCCTTTGGGTTCACACTAAACACCTTCACCCTCCTGGGGCTGTCTCTGGCCATCGGCGTGGTGGTGGATGACGCCATCATGGTTCTGGAAAATATCGTCCGCCGCCGCGAGATGGGGGAAAACCGCGTCCAGGGGGCCCTGAACGGCGCCCGGCAAATCACCTTCGCGGCCACCGCCACCACCTTCTCCATCGTGGCGATCTTTCTTCCGGTCTTCCTGATGAAGGGCGCCATTGGAAAATTTTTCTTCCAGTTCGGGGTGACCATCTCGGCGGCGGTTCTTTTATCCCTGCTCGAGGCCCTCACCCTGACCCCCATGCGTTGTTCCCAATTCCTGCAGATCAAGGAGCAACCCAAAAAATCCAGGAACGCCGAACAAGGCAAAATGGATCGGGTCACCGGGTTTTACGCCAGGCACCTGGGCTGGTGCCTCAACCACCGTTGGTGGGTTCTCGCGGGAGCCGCCCTCTTTTTTGGAAGCACCTTTTTCCTGATGAAATTCGTGAAGAAGGAATTTATTCCCTATCAGGACCAAAGCCAATTGATGGTCCGGCTTCAAACTCCCATCGGTTCCTCCATCGGCTACACCGACAGCCTGGTCAAGAAGTGCGAGGAATATTTGAAAAGCCGGGGGGAATCGAAGGGCTTTTACGTGGCGGTGGGGGGCTTTGGGGGCGGGGACGTGAATACCGCCATCATGTTCACTACCCTGCTTCCTCCCGGCAAAAGACCCATCGTGGAGGAGCCCCTGTTCAAGGGCGGAGGATGGCCCAAGGGCGGGGCGAAAAAATCTCCGGCGGTTGCCGGCCCTTTGACCCCGGGAATGAAAAGCGCCGCGGCCCCGCCGACTCTTTCCCCCACTCCCTCGGCACCGGCAAAACCCGAGAAACTCGTCAAACGCCGTCTCGGCCAGGAGGAGTTCTCGCAGGTGCTTCGCCGCGACTTGTCCAAAATCTCGCCTGACCTGAAGGTGGTTGTCCAGGATCTTTCCATGAGGGGCTTTTCCTCGGGACGCGGCTTCCCCATTGAATTGACGATCAAGGGCTCCGATTGGGACATCCTGGCGAAGTCCTCCCAGGAAATCGAGAAAAGGCTGGAGGCTTCCGGCAAGGCCGTGGACGTCGACACCAACTACCTTTTGGGCCAGCCCGAAGTTCAGGTTGTTCCGGACCGGGACGCGGCCTCCCGGCGCGGGGTTTCGGTCAACGCCATCGGCAACGTGATCGGGGCCATGATGGGCGGGCGAAAGGCGGGCAAATTCACCGAGGGCGGACACCGCTATGACGTCAGGGTGCGCCTGAAGCTGGACCAACGCCTCACCTCAAAAGATATCTCCGGCCTTTTCGTCCGCAATAACCGGGGCGAGTTGGTGCGGCTGTCCGAGGTCGTGAAATTGGTGGAACATTCCAGCCTGCAATCCATCACCCGCTTGAACCGCGAAAGGGCGATTTCCCTTTACGGCAACCCGGCGCCCGGCATCACCCAGCAGGTGGCTCTCGATGAGGCCATGAAAATCGCCAAGGAAGTTCTTCCCGAGGGTTACAAGGCCGAACTTTCCGGAAACTCGAAGAGCGGAAAGGAATCCTCAGGAGGGCTCCTGTTCGCCATGCTCCTCGGCATTATGGTGGCCTACATGATTCTGGGAAGCCAGTTCAACAGCTTCCTCCATCCCGTGACGGTTCTTCTCGCCCTGCCTTTCAGTTTTACCGGCGCCATCCTGGCCCTTCTTATTTCGGGAAATTCCCTCAACATGTACAGCTTCATCGGACTCATCTTGTTGATGGGACTGGTGAAGAAAAACTCCATCATGCTGGTGGACTTTACCAACCAGATGAGGGCCCAGGGCATGGGGGTTCAGGACGCTTTATTAAAAGCCTGTCCCATCCGTTTGCGTCCCATCCTCATGACCTCGATCGCCACCATCGCGGGGGCCATTCCGCCGGCCCTGGCTTTGGGTCCGGGGGGTGAATTGCGGGCTCCCATGGCCATCGCGGTCATCGGCGGGGTGATCGTATCCACCCTCCTGACCCTGGTGGTCGTGCCTTGCGCCTACAGCTTGTTTTCAAGGCTGGAACGGCAGGCGCCCCACTCTTTCGAGACACAGGAAGCGCCAAAAGTTAAAAAGAGCGCCAAGCGGGCCTAGATATTTAACTTTGAATAAAAAAAGCCCGGAGGGATTTCCCTTCGGGCTTTTTGTTCACTCGTTTTCGTAGGGGCAAGGCATGCCTTGCCCCTACCACTAATTTCCCTCTTCGCCTCCCTCATCCGTCTCTTCGTCTTTACCCTCCGATTCATCCTCGTAGGTGTCGTCCGAATCTTCCTTGAATTTGCTTTGAACCGCCTCTTTTTCCTCCTCCGCGGCCGCGTCCTCATCCTCAAAAGAATCCGAAATGGTCCAACCGCCATCCCCCTTGGCTTTGGAGCGGTCACCCGCGGCGACCGGGGTTATCAGGAATGAAGCGAGAAAAGAAAAGAGAATTCCCAACCCGAGCCGTTTCATAGTTTCCTCTAATTCAAAATTAAAAAAATTTAAAACTAAAAATTGATTTTATTCAACATCCTGATTCAACTCATTCATGGCGACGTCAATCCCTTTGAGAATCAAGGTCTCAATTCCATCCCGCGACCTTTCAATGGCCTTTTCAATCCTTGGTTTTTCCTCCGGCGTGAAGGAGGCCAGCACATGATGCGCGCCTTCAACCGCCGAGGGAGGTTTTCCAATACCGATTCGAAGGCGGGGAAAACCGGAATTTTGGAGATGGGCGATCAGGGAATCGAGTCCGTGATGGCCGCCCGAACCGCCCGCGGTCTTCAAACGAATTCTTCCCACGGGAAGATCCAGATCGTCGGAGACGATCAAAATCCGTTCCGGCGAAATCTGGCGGTATTTGGCGAAAGGAACAACGGCCCTGCCCGATTCGTTCATGAAGGTTTGGGGAAATACCAAAAAAACCTCGCGGCCTTCCAGAGAAAAACTGCCGAAAATATTCTCGTCCTTTTCCCGAAGATTGACATTGTATTTGAGGACGAGGGCTTCCACCACGCGGAAACCCACGTTGTGGCGGGTGGAACGGTAGTTTTCGCCGGGATTGCCCAACCCAGCGATCAACCAGGATTCAGTGGACATAAGTTTGAACCACCAAGGGCACCAAGTTCACCAAGAACGGCAAACAATTAAAACATTGATTTTCAAGAGCAAGCTTCCCCAAAGGATATCTTTCTTGGTGTCCTTGGCGACCTTGGTGGTGAAAAGAGTTTTAGTTACTTCTTGTCCGTCTTGGCCGGTGCGGCTTTCGCGTCGGCTTTCCCGGCGGGAGCGGCGGCGGCCTTGCCAGCGGGAGCCTTCCCGTCGGCGGCGGCGCCCTCTTCCTTCTTCTTGGCGGTAAGAACCTCGGGTTCGGCTCCGGCAGCGGCAGGCGCGCCTTCAACAGGAGCGGCCACAACCTCAGCCTTGACCTCTTCCGCCATCTGGGCGGCGACGGAGACAACGACGTTGCTGGCGGCCTGAAGGGCCTTGACGCCTTCCGGCATTTTCAGGTCGGAAACGTGGATCGCGTCGCCGATATTCAGGTGGGCGGCATCGACCTGGATGGAATCAGGAATAATCGTCGGCAAGCACTGGACCTCCAGGGTGCGCATGAAAGCCTGAAGAACCCCGCCGATCTTGACACCCTCGCAGATATCCCCGTTCTGGATTCGAATCGGGATCTTGATGCGGATCTTCTCGTTCATCTTGACCTTGTGGAAGTCGGCGTGCAGAAGAGAGTTGTTGACCTTGTGGTACTGGACTTCCTTGATGACGGCCAGGACGGGTTCGCCCTTGGCGCCCTCGATGTTCAGGGAGAAGAAAATATTCTCGCCCTTGAGGGAGGACAAGATTTTCCCCAGATCCTTCTCGGCAACCTCAATGGATTGGTTGGTTTCCTTGTGTCCGTAGACTTCCGCGGGAATAAACCCGCTGGAACGCAAACGGCGGGTGCGGCTGCTTCCCCGGGTGTTTCTGATTTTGGCGGCTAAGGGTACTTGTTTCATTTCGGTACGGCTCCTTCTCGGGGCGTAACCACGAAGACACAGCGGTCACGGAGTCCAAGCTTCTTTTTTATTTTTAAAAACTTAACAACTTTTACCGCAGAGGCGCGGAGACGCAGAGGAAAAGGGGAGAACAAGATGTTTCATCAAGTTTTTGACTTTTGGTTTGTCAAAAAGCCTTACTCTGCGGCTTTGCGTCTCTGCGGTGAACATTTTTCAATTATTGGATCACAAATCGTTGAACAACGAACTGATGGACTGCTCGTTGTGTATCCGCAGGATCGCCTCCCCCAGCAGGGGAGCCACCGGAAGGACCTTAATCTTGGCGGTTCTTTTTTCCGGAGGAAGAGGAATAGTATCCGTAATGACCACTTCTTTCAAGACGGATTTTTGCAGGTTTTGCACGGCATTTCCCGACAAAATCGCGTGGGTACAGGAGGCGTAGATGTCCCCCGCCCCGAATTTCACCAGGGCGTTAACAGCCTCAACCAGCGATCCGCCAGTGGCGATCATGTCATCGGGAATTAAAACCGTTCTTCCCTTCACTTCACCGATAAGGTTCATGGCTTCCACTTCGGCGGGGCCGGAGCGGCGCTTGTCGACAATCGCGAGGTCCGCGTTCAAAGCCTTCGCGTAGGCGCGGGCCATCTTGATGCCTCCCACGTCGGGCGAGACGACTGTCAGGTTCTTCAATTTCTTTTTGCGGAAATAGGACGCGATGACGGGAAAAGCGTAGAGATGATCGACGGGAATATCAAAAAATCCCTGGATCTGCTGGGCGTGAAGATCCATGGTAAGTATGCGGTCCGCTCCGGCAACGGTAATGATGTTGGCCAAAAGTTTCGCGGTAATGGGAACGCGGGGCTGGTCTTTGCGGTCCTGCCTGGCGTATCCGTAATAAGGGAGGACGGCCGTGATGCGGCGGGCGCTGGCCCTGCGGAAAGCGTCGAGAATAATCAAAAGTTCCATGACATTGTCGTTCACCGGGGGGCAGGTGGGCTGGATGAGAAACACGTCCCGGCCGCGGACGTCTTCGTTTATCTTGATGCGGATTTCACCCTCGGAAAACCGGCTGACCATGATTTCGCCCAGGGGAAGCTTGACAGATTTGGCGATGTTTCGGGCCAACTCCAGGTTGGCGGTCCCGCTGAAAATTTTGATGTCGCTTGCTTTCGACTTCATTGAAGCTCCTTAACAGATATCTTTACCACCAAGGGCACCAAGTTCACCAAGAACGGCATTTTATATTTTTTTCAGATAATTCAAAGAAATATTAAAAGGAATTATGATTAATCCTTCTTGGTGTCCTTGGTGACCTTGGTGGTTCACTATTTCCTTTTTTTTACAGGTTTCGCGGGGACTCCGACAACGGTCGTTCCCGCCGGCACATCCTTTGTCACCACCGCACCAGCGCCGACAACCGCCTTGGCCCCGATCTTCACCGGCGCCACCAGGGTTGAGTTGCTTCCCAAAAAGGCCTTATCCCCCACCAGGGTCTCATGCTTGTTTCGGCCGTCATAATTCGCGAAAACACAACCGGCACCCACATTGACATCCTTCCCCAGTTTCGCGTCCCCCACGTAGGAAAAGTGCCCGACCTTGCTTCCGCTGGCGATTTTGGCGTTCTTTAGTTCCGTGTTGGTTCCCACATGGACATTTTTATCCAGGACGGAGCCGCCCCGGATATGCGCGAAAGGCCCCGCGTCGCAACCGTCCCCTAGCTGGCTGTCCATAATGCGGGAGGACCTTACGACAACTCCTCGGCCAAGTTTGGAGGATCGAATCACGCTTCCCGATTCCACCCGGCAATCTTCCCCAATAACCGTCTCACCCGACAAATGCACGTTCGCCTCGATCACGGTGTCCCGTCCAATAACCACCTTCCCGTCGACCTCGACGCTTTTGAGGTCATGGAAGGTCACCCCGTTGAGCAAATGGTCCTCGATCCGCCGCAGATTCCAAAGGCGGTGGGCTTGCGTCAATTGATGCCGGTTGTTGATTCCCAAAACCTCGGTCCGGTCAGGGACCATCAGGGCATGGACCCTCTCCCCCTGGCTAAGAACCTGGGGAATCGTGTCGGTCAAATAAAATTCTTTTTTCCCATTGGCCAGCCTCAGGGTTTTCAGGGACTGGGCAAGGACGGAGGCCCGGAAGAAATAAACCCCCGCGTTGATCTCGTTGATTTTTTTCTCGCCTTCCGTTGCCTGGTTTTCCTCGACTATTTTAATAACCTCGCCTCCCTCCCCGCGGATGATCCGGCCGTAACCGAAAGGGGATTCGACTCGCGCGGTTAGCAAGGTTGCCGCCGCGTTTTGAAGAAGGTGGAACTGGCGGAGGGCAAGCACCGTTTGGGGCCGGACAAGGCAGGCGTCGGCGTACAAAATCAAAACATTTCCTTTGAACTTTTTCAGGAACGGGAGAACCTGCTGGACCGCGTGGCCGGTTCCCAGCCTTTTCTTTTGAAAAATGGGCGTGGCCTTGTCTTTGACATGGGTGGAGACTTCCTCGGACTTCGCCCCCACGACCACAAAAATCTTCGAAGGCGCGAGGGCCCGGACGTTTTGCAGGGCGTAATCGATCATGGGCTGGCCCGCCACCGGCAGGAGGACCTTGGGCTTTTTGGAGTTCATGCGGGTGCTTTCGCCCGCGGCTAGGATAATCGCGACCAGGGGAACGGCCAAGAAACCCTCCAAAAGTAAAAATAAAACAATAGATCCTTATGATAAACGAGAAAGGCTATTTTGTAATGGTCATTGGGCCCCGCGCAAAAAGGTCAAAAGGTTCGGAATTTGCCTTTTTCTTTCGACCGGCCCGGACCGAAGACGGTAAATCCCATTCATGCCGTCCAGCGCCACCGGCTCGGTCTTTCGCTGAATAAAATCATCCAGTTTTTTCCATTCGCCTTCCTGGAGGGGATAAAAGGCGTATTGCCCCGCCAACCTTTTTCCCTCCCCGCCCAAAATCACCAGGTCATCTATTCCCAATTGATGAAGTCTTTTCCAGATTCCTTCCCCGTCCTTTTCCTTTCGGGCCAAAACCGCAAGAACCTGGTCGTCAAAAACACTGTTGTTGTAATAACACCGTGGATAATAAAGTCCCCTGGCGTCCCCCACCACCAGGATTTGGTCCGATTTTGGCAGGGAATTTTCCACTAATTGTGTAATACCGAAATAAGAAGCCGTTTGGGGGGCCTTTGAGAGGAATTCTCCCCTCGTTTCGACCCCAAACCATATTTTTTGGCCCTGGTAATAATCCGCGCTTAAACGGCAGAGGGAAAGAAAACTTAAAAACCCGAAACCCACGACGACCCAGGCCCAGGCGCGGGTCCATTCCCTTTTCCCAAGATCCGAAAGCAGGATCCCCATCAGGATAAAACAAAGGATAAAAGCCGGAATCATGAGCCGCAATTGGTGGGAAACCAGGAAACCAAAAACCAGGGAAAGTCCGCTCAAAACCGTAAGGTATTTCGTTATTGGACTTCGTTTACCGGGCAGAAAGAGAAAAGGCAAAAAGGAAAAAAGAAGCGGGGCGATGGTTTTGTCCAGGTCCCTGGTCAGAATCCGCGTGATCCATGCTGTAAAGGAGAACCCGTCCAAAAAGGGGGACCCATGATCCCCCATCAAGGCCGCCATCTTCCCTGGCGACAAAGAGATTCCGCCCATCCAGGAAGAGAAATAGGGATAAAGGGGATTCCCGGTAAAAAAATAATTCTTTATCAGCCACGGCAACAGGGCGATCCACAACAACCCCTTCAAGACGCCCCACTTGGGCCAATATTTTGTTTGATAGAGTTCCCGATGGGTCAGGGCAAGCGCGAGAAGCCCCGCCACGATTCCCAAAACCGCCGTGTATTTCACGGCCATGGCTCCGCCGCCGAATATTCCGGCGCCAACGGCCCATTGCCAGTTTTTCTTATCCTCCGCCCAGCGGGTGAGGGCGTAAAAAAACAGAACAAGAAATAACGCGAGGACCACGTCATTTTGGGTCGTCCAAACCGCGGCCGACACCAGGGGAAAGGAAAGCACCATCGCCCAAACCATCAGGCCCGGGGCGGTTCCCGCCTCTTCCATCACCCACCCCGCCGCCGCCAGACCGCATAGCCCCGAGGCGAACGCGTTCAACATTTTCGCCGCCTCAGTCCCCTGAAAGAAAAACCCGTTCAGGAAATAAAGCTCGGCCCCGAAGGGGTAATGGGCGTAAAGGTTGGTGTAAAAATCCGAGATGCCGTGGTGGAACTTCCAGAAACTCAGGGCCGCGAGATGGTAGACCAGACTGTCAAAATAAACCTCGGGAACAAAAGCCTGCGCAATGGAAAGCGTGAGAAACAATAAACCCAGTCCGCCCAACCCCACAAAAAGCCAACCAGGCCATTCCACCCGGGGAAGTTTTTGAAAGCGGAGGTAATTCCCCGAAAAATCCCGGAGTGACCACCCCAGAAAAAACAGGGCCAGAACCCATAAAAACAGTTCAAACCACAAAAGGTTCAAACCCAATCCCAGCCAAAGCCCGTTGAAAAATAATATCCCCAACGCCGTTTCCACCGCGAACCGGAGCGGGAAATTACCCAGTTCCAGGCCAAGCCAAATGAGGATGGCCCTTCCCCATCGCCAAAGCGTGAAAAGAATGAGGACGGCCGCGGTCAAAACCTTGAATGATTCGACCCAATTCCCGGCAAATTTTTTCAGGTCTACCGGACCCAAACTGGAATAAAGGTTTTTGAGGTGGAAAAAATCGAGGATCGAGGAAACAGGGAAATAATGAAAAAAAACAAACCCTGTCCAAAACAGAAAAACATAGGGAAGAAATTTTTCCAGGAGGTTCCCAAAGCCCGCGGATGGGGAATGTTTCGGCATGAGGGGATTATCCTTGAAGCCAGGTTCAAGGCGCAAGGCTCAAGGCACAAGCAAAAATTCAAACCAGTCGTTTCAGGATTTTATGGCTGGTTGGGGGGAAAACCTGGGCCTTGAACCTTGGCTCTTGAACCTGTTTTTACCGTTGAATGACGATTTGGGTGGTCTGCTTGCCCTCGAGTCCACCCTGGGCGTTGACGAGGTTGGTCACCACGAAATAAAGCCCGCTCGCCAGGTTGGAAACATCGATATCCACGTAGTTGGTTCCCG
>JAHFCG010000012.1 GCA_023249615.1 candidate division FCPU426 bacterium
GAGGTGGTTTCTCAAACGACCGCCCAACCCGGAGATATGTTGACCTTTACCATAACTTTGGTGGTGACGGGAAGCGCCGCGAATACTGTCCAGGTGACGGATGTTTTGACCTCTAATTTAATCTTCCAGACCGCCGGACCTGTTGCGGGAGGGGGAATAGTCGCTTTTAATTCAGGAACCAATACCTTGACTTGGAATTGGCCCGCCTTGACCGTCGGAACCTATGCCTTGACCTTCCAGGCTCAATTGGGAGCGGTAACCTGCGGAATGGGGATAAGTGACAACTCCCAATTGACCTTCGCGGGGCTTTTGACGGCCCAAGCCGCCGGTGCCGTTGTGTCGGTTCCTTGTTTAACGGCCACTCCAACCTCCACGCCTTTTCCGGGAAAGCCGGTCTTCTTTCCCAATCCCGCCGACGGGGATAACACCAGCATGATTTTTAAATTGGATAATGACGCGCCGGAGGTAAAAATTAAAATTTTCACGACGGCATTCCGAAAGGTTCAAGAGAGATCCTTGTTTAATCTCGCGGCGGGAAATCAAGTGCCGGTGACGATCGACCTGAAGGACCAATGGGGAGCTCGGCTGGCGAACGGCCTTTATTACGTGATCCTTAACAATGGACCGCAACAAACGGCGGGAAAACTTCTAATCGCCAGATAATCGGAAGAACCATTTTTGCCACCAAGGGCACCACCCGTCAGCCTTTGGCCGAGGGCGTAAACGAGTTCACTAAAACGGCAAAAATTCACTTCGAAAAACAACTATTTTTTGAGGTTTAGGCAAAAGGTTTGTGATTTATCTTTCTTGGTGAACTTGGTGCCCTTAGTGATTCAATCAGCTTTTGGTTTGAAGGCTTTTCAGGTTCGCGACCTGCGGCCAGAGTCTCGAAACCAGCCAAACGATTCCGATGGAGCCCATCCCCCCGAGAACCACCGCCGTAACCGTTCCGGCAACGGGACCCATCAATATACCCAGCAGGTGCGCCGTTACCCCCGACTCAAAAGCTCCCAACTCATTGGATGAGTATATGAACAGGAAGTTCACGGACTGGACCCTTCCCAATAACCGGTCGGGGGTCATTACCTGGACCAGGGTTCCCCGCAGGATCACGCTTATTTCATCCAATCCACCGATCACGAACATCATCACGAGGGAAAGCCAGAGGTTTGTCGAAAGGCCAAAAACAATCGTCGCGGCTCCGAAACCGGAGACAGCCCAGAGGAGGGTGAGCCCTGGTTTTTTCATGGGTGTTCCCGCCATCAGAAGGGCCATGAGAAAAGCCCCGAAAGAAGGGGCGGCTCTTAACCAGCCCAGGGTTTCGGGCCCGGAGTGGAGGATATCCTTGACGAAGATGGGAAGGAGGGCGGTGCATCCCCCCAGGAGAACCGCGAAAAGGTCGAGGGTGATCGTCGCCAGGATGGGTTTGGTGTTCCAGACAAATTTTCCCCCCTCGACCAGGGATTCAAGACTAATGGGCGCTTTTTTATCGTTGGTTTCGTTGAGGTTGAGGGACAAAAGGACCGCGATGAAAATTGCCTCAAAAATCACCGCGTTTCCATAGATCCAGAAATAAGGAAAACGGCCGATGAGTAGACCGCAAACCGCGGGTCCTGTAACTGCCGCCAACTGAAAGGAGGTGCTGCCCCAGGTGACGGCGTTGAGAAGGTCCCTTCGGGGAACCAATTGACGAAGGAGCGCCTGTTTTGCCGGGATGTAAAAGGCGTTGCAAGCGCCCCCCAGAAAAAGGCAGAGGAATACCTGAATTCTAAAAAGGGGAATGTGATTCTGATAAGCCGAAGTTAAGGCCAACCCTACCAGGGCCAGGCTGTAGGCCGCCGTCGCCAAAACAATGACAATTCGGCGGTTGAAACGGTCCGCGACGTTTCCCCCCAGAAGGGCAAAAAGAAAGAAGGGGAGGACGGTGGAAAGGCCGGTTAAACCCAAATCCAGGGCCCTGCCGGTTTTTTCGTAAAGTTCCCAACCGATGGTGGTGGAAACCATCTGGTTCGCGAAAATGAGAAGGAAATTGCTGATGACATATCTGCGGAAATCGGGTACACGAAGGGCGGAATAGGGATCATGGAAATTTTTTGGGTTGGTAATCATTGGAAACGCATTGTATCGGTCAAATGATTAAATAAAAAGATAGTAACAATCGTTGTGGGGTTAAAATGTTTTTGATTTTTAAAGTAGGGGCAGGTCACCGTGCCTGCCCTTTGGGGCGCCCGCAGGGGGGCACCCCTACAAAAGTCATTCCATCATTGGAACCGAAATGCCCTTCGTTCAAGCCTACAGGGGAAAATTTTATTACACCGAATACGGGTCCATGGGTCCCGTGGTTTACCTTTTGCACGGGTTGACCGCGAAAAACGAGGACTGGGGCGGTACCCTCGATATCCTTGCCAAAACCGGTTTTCATGTTTACGCCTTCGATATGAGGGGCCACGGGAAAAGCGAGAGGCCTGAAACAGGTTATACCCCTGAGGATCACGCGGGCGATATCGAGGCTTGCGCCCAGATCCTGGGGCATTCCCGAATCCATGTGGTGGGACATTCCACGGGCGGGAGAAATGCCCTGGTTTTCGCGGGCCTTTACCCCGCCAGGGCCTGGACCTTGACCATTATCGACCAAACCTTGACCGCGGATCCCGACAGCTGGAAAAAATACGAGGAGAGATACAAACAATTTCCCACCCCTTTCAAGGATGAAAAGGCCCTGGTTAAATTCCTGGAAAAATATTTCAAGAAGGATGAGAAACGCCAGGTTTATTACAAAGGCCAGTTTCAAAAGGATGAACAAGGGCGGTGGGATTGGAATTATTCCACCAAGGCGGCCTGGGAAACCCAAAGACTTGGACGCGCGAAGGAAGCCTACGAATGGTTCGCTAAGGTGGAATGTCCCATTCTTTTTATCAAGGGAGGGAACAGCGCTTATGTCCCCCCCGATGAGGCGGAAAAAATAAAGGGTTTAATGCCCAACGGCCAGATGGTGGTGGTACCCAATGCCGAACACGCCGTTTTCCGGGATAACCCCGAAGGGTTCCTGAAAGTTCTGGTGCCTTTTCTTCTGAGGCAAAGCCAGGGAGGGTTGTTTGTGCCCTGAAGGCGCGGTAATTACGGAAGGAGGCTGGAAATGGTGATGACAGTTTTAGAGGCTATTGTTCCGTTGGATCGGCTGAGCGAGGTTACAGGTGTTTTTAATGAAGGGATAAAAATTTTGCCCCCTGAAATTATCAGCACTTATTTGGTTCAGGATATAAAAAATCCCGCTCTTTTCAGGCTCAATACGGTCTGGAAAAACATGGAAGCCCTTGAAAAGATGAGGAGCTCGGGTGAAAAACCTAAAGGTATTCAAATGTTTGAGGCTGTAGGAGCCAAACCCTCCCTTTCTGTTTTTCAGGTAGTTTCCCACAACCGAAATTAGGGGTTGTCCCGGGAAATTTTGAGTTTATTAAAGCGGTCTAAAACCTAGGACCAACCCGTCGAAGATCTTTTCGGCCGATTTTTGGGGGTCCCAGTTTTTCACCGGTTTTCCCTCGATTTCGGGGTTCCGCGAGCTCAACATTCCCACAAAATGGTACTGATGTTTTTTTCCAACTCCCGTGTAACTCACAATCGTATGAACATGGCCCGCTCCGGCGTCGCCATCAACCGTCTTTGAGAATTTCATTCCTCCCGCGGTCAAAGTTCCAATGACGGGGGAGTCACCATCCACCGGTTTTTCGGTGGCTACGCCGTTTTCGGCGGCAGTTACTTCAAGGGTTATGGAGGCTTCCTGGATCCACTCCTGACCCTTGAATTCCGGGAGGATAATCCTCAAGGTGCAGGTTTCCGGGTGTTCGAGTTGGGACCCCTTCGGGTAACGCAGGTAATAGCCGCAGGTTTTGTTTTGAATGGCTTGAGTGGAAGCGGTGTTGTTTGTTTTGGAGGATTTTTTTCCACACTCCCCTAAATTGGGAATGACCCAAAGAAATCCGGCTGTAAGCCCCAATGAGATCAACTTTTTCATTAAACCCTCCCTTTACTCGTATCTTAAAGCCATGATGGGGCTAAGTCGAGAGGCCTTGAAGGCGGGCCAGATTCCAAAAACCATTCCCACGACCGCTGAAAAGAGGGTGGAGGTCAGGATCGCCGTTAACGTGACAATGGTGGTCCAACCCAGGGACGCTGAAATCGAAAGGGCCCCGATCCACCCCAAAAGAATTCCGAGAATTCCTCCCGTCAGGCTGACGACCACCGACTCAATTAGAAATTGGGAAAGGATATCCAGCCTGCGGGCCCCGATGGCCTTCCGCAAACCGATTTCTCTTGTCCGCTCCGTTACCGACACCAGCATGATGTTCATGATGCCGATGCCGCCCACTAAGAGGGAAATGGCGGCAATGGCCGTGAGCAAGGTGGAAAAGATTTGGGTTTGGGTATTTCGGGCCGCCTGGATATCCGCCATATTCCGGACCTGAAAGGCGTCCTGGCTGCCCGGCAGGTTGGGAATGTGTTTTTGTTTCATCATGAAGGCCTTGACCGCGTCCGCGACGGGCCCGGTTTCATCCGGCGAATTGGCCTCCACATCCACCTGATTAACATATTCCCTGCCAAAAAGCCGGTACATGGCGGTGGTGACGGGAACAATAATAATGTCGTCCTGGTCCTGAAAACCGTTGGACCCTTTGACGGGCAAAACTCCCACAACCTGGAAGTTGCGGCGGTTTATTTTTATCATTTCCCCGATCGGGTTGGCCTTGTCCCCGAAAAGATTTTTGATGACGGTAAGCCCCAATAAAGCCACCATGCCCCGTCGTTGGAGGTCGTCCTTCGTGATAAAACGCCCATAGATCGGTACGGCCGCCTTCATGTCCGCGTAATTGGGGGTGGTGCCGACCACCTGGGTGTTCCAGTTCTTGTCCGAAAAAGTTACCTGGGCACGGCCGGAAATTTCGGGGGCAATCCTTTTGACCATCGGAATGGTGGCGATGGAATCGGCGTCCTGAAGCAGGATGCGGCTGGTTCCCCCGGCCCCCTGCTGAATTCCCCCCACGGAGATGGAACCGGGCCGGAGCGTGACCAGGTTGGTTCCCAGGGAAGCCAGCGCCGCTTCCATTGATTTTTGGGCACCGCTTCCAATGGCCTGGCCACCGATGACCGCCGCCACCCCGATCATGACGCCCAGGATGGACAGCGCGGACCTCACCTTGTTCGCCAGGAGGGCCCGGAAGGCCTGCCGGAAATATTCCTGGACCTGATTAAAACTGAAACCCTGACCCTTGGTCGAGGTCTTTTTGAGGGAGGGAACCTTCACCCCTCGTGGCGCTCTGACGTCCGAACGGGAGTTTTTCTTATCGGAAAGGATTTCCCCGTCCTTCATCACGATGATCCGGCGGGCGTGCTCGGCGATATCGGGCTCATGGGTAACCAGGATGACCGTTATGCCGCTTTCGTTCATTTTTCCCAGGAACCCAACGATTTCATCAGCGCTTTTGGAATCCAGGTTTCCAGTGGGTTCGTCCGCCAGGATCAGTTTGGGTTTGTTCACCAGGGCCCGCGCGATGGCAATCCTTTGTTGCTGCCCCCCCGAAAGTTCGTTGGGTTTATGGTCCATACGTTCCCCCAACCCCACCATTTCGAGAAGCCTTTTGGGATCATCCTTGGGGAGGCTGGGGTCGGCGTAAAGAAGCGGGAGGGAAACCTGTTCAACGGCGGAGGTTCGCCCAAGAAGGTTGAACATTTGGAAAATGAAACCAAGGGTTTGGCTTCGGATGGAGGACAAGTCATCCTCATTGAGGGTCGCAACCTCCTTTTCCAGGAGTTTGTAGGAACCCGAGGTGGGGGTGTCCAGCAGGCCCAAAATTTGAAGCATGGTCGATTTTCCGGAGCCCGAGGCGCCCATGATGGCGACGAATTCCCCCGGCTCAATGGTCAGGGAAACGCCGTTCAGGGCGTGGACTTCGGTATCACCCATCTTGTAGGTTTTGGTCAGATTTTTAATTTCGATAAGGCTCAAAGGATCACTCCCGTACCGAGGCAAGCGCCAAGACTCCACCCGTCAGCTTTCGGCTGAGGGCGTAAACGAGATGCCAAGGACAGCAAAGATAAGAATGAAATTTTGATTTTTAAAAACATTTTTTGGATCCTTCTAGGTGTCTTGGAGTCTTGGTGCCGGAATTTAGGTTTAGCGGTTGCCGCCACCGCTGCCTCGATTACCGCCGCCGCCGGAACCTCCGCCGGAGCGGGCCGCGGGAGGGCCGAAAGGATTGTTTCCGCCCGGGACCGCCACCTGCCCGGCGGAGAAGGTTTTAATGAGAACCTTGTCTCCTTCGTTTAAGCCGGAAACCACTTCGGTTTGTTTCCCGTCCGTAATACCGGTTTGAATGGGCTGGGGGGTGGGTTTGTCCCCGGGTTTGGGACCTGCCACCAAAACGATGGATTGTTCCCCCCTTTGCTGAACGGCCTCCGAGGGAATGACCAGAACGTTTTCTTTTTCCGCGACGTTGAAAACCACGTTAGCGGTCATCCCGCTCCGCATAAAGGCTGGAACCTTATCGGGCCAAACCTCGACCTGGTAGGTCGTGACGTTGTTCACCATGACCGATTGATAGGCGATACGGCGCACCGCGGCGTCAATGGAATGGCCCGGATAGGCGTCCAGAGTAACCGTGGCCTTCTGGTTTATCTTGATTTGGGAAAGGTCGGTTTCGTCCACCTGGGAATTCACGATCAGGTGGTCGGACATCACCATGATGACGTCGGAAGTGGAAACTACCTGTCCCGGTACTGTGGGAAGTGAAACGATCTGCCCGGACAAGGGAGAGAGAAGAGGGGTGGCCATGTACATTCCCTGCCAACGGGCAAGGGCTTCCGGGCCCTGGGCCCGGGCCGCGTCCAGGAGAGTGGCCCTTTCGTTGGAACTAAGCTGGACAAGTACCTGTCCTTTTTTTACATAGTCGCCTTCCTGGATCATTATTTTTTCAATCCGCCCCGAGATGGGGGGTTTGATATTGAGCTGGTTCTTGGGCTGGACGTTGCCGGTGGCGAGAACCGTAATTTGAAGATCATCCCGGGTAACCGCTACGGGTTTGAAACCACCTCCCCAAGAACCTTTTTTCCCGCTGGCATCACCCCCCAGTAATCCACACCCCGGCAATAATGCGGTCGCCAGAATGATCGCGAGAATTTTAATTGTCGGCTGTCGCCTGTGAACTGTGAGCTGGTTCTTCATGGTATTTCCCCCTTGCCTTGTGTCAGTTCCCAATTCGCTTCAGCGGTTTTGGCGCCCAGGAAACTGGATAACTCCGTTTTTTGCTGGGAAGTCAAATTGGTTTCCAACTGATCCCAGTTTTGAAAATTCAATAATCCGTTCAGGTATTCGGCTTTTCCGATTTCCTCTCGTGTCTGGGCGGCTTTCAGGAAAGCCTCCTGGACCTTGGTGTTTTCCACCGCGTTTTCATAGCTGGCGAAGGCGCTTTCCAAAGAGGCCGCGGTTTTAAGGTCCGTGTTCCTTAAATTGTCCTCGGCGCCGTACTTGGATTCCTCAGCGCTTCTTAAATTGAAAAAATCCCTTCCTCCGGTGAAAAGGGGGAAATTCAGGGAAAGACCCGCGGACCAGCCGGGAGTGTTGAGGTTGTCGAGGGAATCCCCATTTCGGAACATGGAGGCGTTGGCCGAGAGGGTCGGGAAAAAGTTTCCCCGGGAGAAGACATACTGGCTTTCGAAAAGGTGGAGCTGGGCCAGGGAAATCCGGTGCGCGGGGGTGTTTAAAACCAACGGCTTGAAATCAGGGGAGGAGGTTGGAGGCTCTGGAAATTCAAAGCCGCCCGTGACCTCAAGTTTTTCCTGCCGGCCTCTTCCCAAAAGTTGGGAAAGCTGGCGTTGAGCAACCCCAAGGGCCCTTTTCGCCTGGTCGACCTCGAAGACTGATTCTTTGTAGCCGGCCTGGGCCTGAAGGAGGGAACCCATGTTGTCGGTCCCGCCCTTAAAATTCATTTCCACGAGATCCTGGTTGGCCTTGTTGCGGTCCGCGATGGTTTGCAGAAGCTCGATTTGTTTTTGGGAATATAAAAGCGAGTAGAAGGCTATTTTCAAGTCGCGGGAAACCTGGGCTTTGGCCTGGGTGAGTTGGGCCTTGGCTAGGTCCAGGCTGGCGTTGGCGGAGTCCACCGAGGCAATGTCTTTTAAACCCGAAAAAATATTTTCCTGCGCGTTCAGGGAAAGGCTGGCTTTGGGGGAGTAAAAGGGATCATTTAAGGCGCCATCGAGGGAAGGGTCGTTGCCGGAACGGCTGACGGATCCATTGAGGTTTATTTGGGGAAGAAACTGACCGAGACTCGCGAGCTTGGAATTTTCGGACGCTTTAAGAGATTGTTCAGCCGAAAGTAAATCCAAATTATGCGCCGAGGCCTCCTTAACACAGGCCTCCCAGGTTAGGGCCGTTTGGGCGGGCGAAAAATGCGGAAGTGCCCAGGCCATGAGTGAAAAAAGAATAAAAAGGTTGTTCGTTTTCATGGTCTGGACTTTTTACCACAGAGTTTCTTAAGTTGTTATGACTCGTTTCATTTCTCGAGGATTAGGACGTTTGAAAGACAAGGGAGTGTTGGAGTATAAGGCGAAAAGCCTTAAAAAGCCCCCTTCCCAACCTTCCCATTAAAAGGTCTTTTGGGTATACTCTCGCCTCCTTAAAGGGCAGTCAGCAGTCGGCAGTCCGCAGTCGGCAGTTACCAGCCAAAGCGAAACCCCGTCAACTGAAAACTGGCAAACATTAATCGATGGAAGAGGTTTGTAATGACGCTTCGTAAAGACTTAAGAAATATCGCCATCATCGCGCACGTCGACCATGGCAAGACCACGCTCGTGGACGCGTTGTTCCGCCAATCCGGGGTCTTTCGCGCCAATGAACACATGGAAGAGCGCGTCATGGATTCCAACGACCTCGAAAAAGAACGAGGCATCACGATTTTCTCCAAAAACGCCTCAGTCATCTGGAACGGAACCCGCATCAACATTGTGGATACTCCCGGCCACGCCGACTTTGGCGGGGAAGTGGAACGAATCCTCTCGATGGTGGATGGTGTACTCCTGCTGGTGGACGCCGCCGAAGGACCGCTGCCCCAAACCAAGTTCGTCTTGCGCAAAAGCCTTGAGCAAAATCTGGACGCCATTGTGGTTATCAACAAGATTGACCGCAAGGACGCCCGGCCCCACGAAGTGGTGGACGCGGTGTTGGACCTTTTTATCTCGCTTGGCGCCAATGAGCATCAGATCAGCTACCCGGTAATCTATGCCATCGCCCGCGAAGGCAAGGCCTCCTTGAGCCTGGATACTCCCGGCACGGATTTAAAACCCCTGTTTGATACCATCGTGAGCCATTTCAAACCAGTCGAAGCCGATATTGAATCTCCCTTTCAAATGCTGGTTACCACGACTTCCTATAACGAGTACCTGGGCCGCATGGCCGTGGGACGGGTCAAGCGGGGCAAAATTAAATTGAACGATCCCATTACACTTATCAAGCTGGACGGCCGCAAGGTTAACAGCAACGCCACCAAGCTTTTTAATTACCAGGGAATCAAGCAGGCGGAATGTCTCGAAGCCTCGGCGGGGGACATCATCCTTTTAGCCGGGTTGGAAGATGTTCAAATCGGGGAAACCGTGGCTTCCAGCCTTGATCCGACGGCTTTGCCTCCCATCGCCATCGACGAACCCACCATGTCCATGGTTTTCTCCGTCAACAACAGTCCCTTCGCGGGTAAAGAAGGCAAGTTCGTGACTTCACGTCATTTGCGTGACCGCCTTTTTAAGGAAGCCGAAGCCAATCCCACCCTGAAAATCAGCGAGACCGACAGCCCTGACGCCTATAAGGTGGCGGGCCGCGGGGAATTACATTTGGGAATCCTGATCGAAACCATGCGCCGCGAGGGCTATGAGTTCCAGGTTTCACGTCCCCAGGTTATTTTCAAGATGGTGGACGGCAAGATTCAGGAACCCTACGAAAACCTGATCGTGGACATTCCGAATAGTTGCGTCGGGGTTGCCATGGAAAAATTGGGAGCCCGAAAAGGCGAGATGAAGAATATGTCTCCCTTGTCGGAAGTGACCACCCGCATCGAGTTTTATATTCCGGCCCGCTGTCTTTTGGGTTTCCGGACGGAGTTCATGACGGATACCAAAGGAGAGGGTATCCTTCATCACGTTTTCGCCGGTTACGGCGAGTTCAGGGGCGAGATCGCGGGAAGAAGCCGGGGCGTGTTGGTGGCTTTTGAAGCCGGGGTCACGGCGGCCTATGGTTTGTTCCAATTGTCAGACCGGGGCAAGTTCTTTGTTACCCCGCGGTTGGAGGTCTACGAGGGAATGATCGTCGGGGAACACACCCGGGAAAACGACATCGCGGTTAATCCCTGCAAGACCAAGCACTTGAGCAACATGAGAAGCAAATCCTCCGATGAGGCCCTCACCATGGAACCGCCTACCATCTTTTCCCTGGAGCAATGCTTGGAGTACATTCAGGACGATGAGTTGCTGGAAGTGACTCCCCAGACCCTGCGCATGCGCAAGAAGATCCTCAACAACAACGAGCGCATGAAGACCGAGAAACAGACGGCCAAGAGTTCCGCCAAGCAGATGATGGAGCAAATGGCGCAGAAGTAAAGTTTAGTTGTCAGCTCTTGGTTGTTAGTCCTGCAAAATTAAAGCAAACATATTCAATACACCCATACCCAGCCCTCTCCCGAATCTGGCTTCGCCAGGACTACGCCAGAGAGGCGGGGGTTATTCTTGTTTCCCCCTTCTCCCAAGAGGGGAGAAGGATGGGATGAGGGTGACTTTGACTGGCATCTTTCTGTTCTTTTCTTGGCTTTTTACCTTTCTTGCTGCTTTCACTGCCGTTTCCCGCAATTCTTGCCCTTCTTCAAATCCTCCCTTTCGCCTAATCCCGGGGTTAAAATTGACTTACAGGTTATTCCTGTTTTCTAGGAGGCTCCCGTGGCTGAGACGCCCAATATGGATGAGATCGTAAAACGTCTGGAAGCCGTAGAACAGAAATTGGGAATTGTTTATATCCCCGACGCCGAAACCAAGATTGAAGAACTCATCGAGAAAATTGAACCCAAAAAACTTGAGTTTGTTTTGCGGAATGTGGACGCGAAGGATTTAGAGTTGGCTATGACGGGGTTTAAAGCTCCCGCCCTGCTGAAAATCAAGGCCGCCGTTTCCCCCAAGAGCTGGGGCATGCTTGGCGACGATCTCCTATATCTCATCCGCCAGGGAATTTCGGATTCTTCCGCCAAGGATGCCCGCCGGAAGGTGATGGGAATCATTAAACAAACGGCAGGTGAAATCCATGGTTATCCACCCGCGGAATGGGAAACATTGAAGCCCGAGGATTGGAAAAAGCGGGAAGAGATTCTGGAATCCCTGTTTAAAACCCAGGAAAGTCTGGACGCTTGGAAGAAAAATGTTTTGGATAAGTTGACGTAGGGGTTCAAAAGCCCACCATGAGGGGGTTTTAAGCCATAATCAAGGAGGAAAAATGGAAGACGCGAAAATGTCGATTGAAAGAAGGCGGGCTCCAAGGATATCCATCAAGATTCCGGTTAAGTACAGGTTTGAGGAAAAAAAAGATTTACTTGAAACTATAAAAAATTGGCAAAAAACAGAGCACCATGCCAATACCCTGGAAATCAGCCTTGGGGGAATGAGTGTCGAACTGGATCAACCTCTGCCGAAGGGTGAAATTCTCCAGTTTGATTTATACCTGCTGGAAAAAAAGAAGTTCGTGACCACCTATGCCGAGGTGAAATGGACCGATAAGACCAGCGCGGGGCTTAAGTTTCTCATGGTTAAAGAGGATGGGTTGGAGGCCTTGAAGGTCTTTTTGGGAAAACAATCCCCAGTTTAAAATATCCCGGGTGGGAGGCCTTTCCGAATATCAAAATGGGCCACGGTTAAAGTCCCGGGGATAAGGCGACATGAAAAGAACTATCTTCGGTTTCGGATTTATCACCCTTGTCTTCCTCGCAGGTGGCGGAACCGCGTTCGAGGGCGCGCCTCCCGGTTTAACAACAACCGCCAACATTTCAACCAGCACGAAACCGGTCTTCAACCCGACTCCGATGGTATCTTCCGGGCCGATTCGACCGATGATCGGCGCGATTCGTTGGGACGCCTGGACGGGGTCATCGAATACAGTCGGACAGGTCGTGGAGGCTGATTTAAGCCCTTCCTCTTTTCACTTCCGGGTTCCTTTTTACGGTGTTGAAACCGGTCAAGCCTCGATCCAAGCCCGTTGTACCACCCAAACCTTAATGGACCAGGAGATAGCGTTCGCGAAAAAAGCCTGTTTGGATTACTGGGCTTTCGTTTGGTATCCCGCAGGAGCCGGATGTCCCACAAAGGCCTGTAATGGTTTAGAACATGCCAGGAACCTTTATCTTTCCAGCCCCCATATGGGCGATGTGAAGTTTTGTTTGATCATCGAGAATCAAAATTTCCCCAAAATCAGCGCTTCTGAAATCATTCATGATTTCAAATTGTCCAATTATGTGAAGGTTCTTGGTAACAGACCCCTTTTATATCTTCTGGGCTACGGGCGGATCGCGAAATCCGATATTGAGAACCTTCGCGCCGAGGGCTTAAAGGCCGGGTTGGGGAACCCTTATATTGTTCTTTTGCGCGTGGACGCCAATTTTTCCGTCCTCGCTACGCTTGGGCTTGACGCTTTTAGTATGTACGCGACCTCATGGATTGGCGGAGGAGCGCCCTTTTCAACATTGGCCTCGGCGGATAGGGAGGACTGGAAACAGATTAAGGATCTCGGCTACAAGGTTGTGCCTCACGTGACTGCCGGATGGGATAAGCGACCGCGTTGTGTAACGCCGGTATTTTTTGACCCGAATCCACCGGGGGTTAACAACTTTTGCGACCAATGGGTTGCCATGCCAAGCCCGAATGAATTGGCCGTTCACGTTGAGGACGCGGTCAACTGGGTCCGGTTAAACCCCGGGGCCGCCGAGGCCAACACCGTCCTTGTTTATGCCTGGAATGAGTTCGATGAAGGGGGATATTTGTGCCCAACTCTCTCCAGGTTTGAGGGGGACGCACGGATTGAAGCGATGCATAATCATCTTTGCGGGGTCCATCGTTGACCATGGAAAATGGCCCCGGCGGACCTAATAGAGGGAAAAATTTAAATTTTTAAGATTACCGATGGGGGTCCACGATGGGGAGGCGAATTTTCCCGCGCAATAGGTGAGAATGCTTGAAAGCATGTACCGGTAACAGGGCCGCGGAGACGCCGGGTTGAAGCCTGTCCCCGAGGGGGGTGTGGTTTTACGCGGGGGTTGATAGGCCCATTTAAAATGATTTAGCCCTAATATTCGCAAGGCGCCGGCAAAGCCATATTTCAAATTCTGGAATGAATAAAGGTGGTTTCATGTTTTGGAAAAAAGGTTGGATCGAAAACCGCCGCCGCAAAACCGCCCAGGACCCTCTCATGATGGATTATCGGGTTGTCCCAGCGGCCGAGTTCCTAACCCTGACGGGGAGCCCCCATTACGCCCATACGAGTCTTCATCATTCGGCTATCGCAAAACTTCTGGGTCAACTGCTTCAAGCGGATGTTCCCGACCTTTTCAACGGTAACGTCATGATCTGCAGCGCCAATTCCATTCAGCAGGGGTACCATCTTGAGGCCCAGCTGTTCCTTTCCGATTACCACTGCAAACTTAAGTTTCTCGCCGAAGCCACCGTGATTCACATGGACCAAGAAATGAAGGAAATGGTTTTTAGCGCAGGCATCCGGGTTCTTAGCGTCAACAAGGAGGATATGGATCTCCTAAACCGCATTATTGAACGCCAAAAATAATAATTGTTTTCTTGCGTTGGTGTTAAAGGCATTTTTTTTGATTGTAGTTTCGGTATTATCCACAATGGGGAGGCAATTGATTGTTTAAAAGACCGTTTTTAATCCTTTTTCTTCCCCTTCTTATCCTGGTCATGCCGGTTTTGGCCGCGAATTATTCCGTTGGTTCTGCTGAAATCAAACTGCGCGATTCTTCCCGCAATCGGGATGTACCCCTCAAAATTTACTACCCCAAAACCGCCGAGGCGAATCGGTTTCCGGTTATTATTTTTTCCCACGGGGCAGGCGGATCCAAAGATGGTTACGGCTACCTTGGCCGTTACTGGGCTGAACATGGTTATGTGGTTTTGCATCCAACCCATTTCGGAAGCGACCGATCCCTTTTGAAACGCGGCAGACCCCTTTTGAATTTGCGGGCGGTTAAGAAAATGGTTGAGGACAAATCCAACCTTGCGAATCGACCGAAGGACATTTCATTTCTGCTGAATTCATTGCCTCAATTGGAAGAACAGGTGCCGGGATTGAAGGGACATGTTGACCCGACAAGAATTGGCGTGGGAGGTCATTCCTTCGGGGCTTACACCAGCGTTGCGGTCGCGGGTGCGAAGGTTTATTCCTCTTCCAATGACCCCGCGACGTACGAGGACCCAAGGGTTCAAGCCTTTCTAGCTCTTTCGCCCCAAGGACCCGGTGGTTGGGCATTTAAAAATGACTCGTGGGACTTGATACACCGTCCGATGTTCATGATGACCGGTACCCAGGATAAGGGAATGGAAAATGGGAAGCCCTACCAATGGCGAATCGAGGGATTTAATCATTTGAGGGCAGGACATAAATATCTGGCGGTTATCAATGGCGCGAATCACATGGATTTCAGTGATACCCAATTCAACGGGAAGATCCGGGACCCAAGGGTTCACGAATGGATCAAGAAAGCCACCCTCCTTTTTTGGGACGCTTATGTAAAGGGGGATAGGGAAGTCCAACAGAGTTTAAAGGCCGGGGGATTTCCAAAGGTTAGTGGAGTGAAGGTAAAGACGGAATCCAAGTAAAGGCTAAAAAGCCTGCCGCGAATTTTCGCGGTTGAGTGCTGATTTTTGAACCGGTTGTTGTAGGGGCGGGTCTTAGACCCGCCCCTACTAAACCAGGGATTTCGTAAGGGCAAGGCATGCCTTGCCCCTACAAAAGTTATCCTACCTCAACCAAGGCTTCTTCGATGGAAGGTTCCCTTCGATGGATTCAAAGGCTAGAATGATCCCATGTTCCTGAGAATATTCATTTTTCTATTACTGCTTTCCGGGGCGGCACTTACTCCTCTCAAAGCTTTGGCCCAGACCAATTCGCCAACTCCTGTCCTTAATAACGGAGATGAACCTGTTACGGGCGGGTTTGCCAAGCCCTATGAATATGAACGCAAGGCTTACGGCTATGATCCTGAAGGGGTTGAATATAAAGAAAACCAACCGGAAGATTTTCAGGTCATTTTCATCACCGCCACCCCCTTTACGGCCCTTTTTAGTTTTGGGGTGACTGGCCTTGTTTCTCTAGCTACCCGAAACTCATTTGATGTGGGAGGGGATTATTTTCTTCCCTTTTTGGCGGGAACCTTTGTGGGCTCAACCACCATCGCTTGTGTCTCTGTTTTAACGAATAAATACCCGCCTCCGGCTTCCCGTTCCTATGTTGATTCACAAGGGTTGACCGGTTCTCTGGTGTTCAATGTGCCAATCATTACAGCCAAATTTTGAATTTTTTGAAGAATGTTCACCGCGGAGACGCAGAGCCGCGGAGAAAAGCTTTTAATTCTTCGATAAACCTAAGGCCGAAAACATGGGAAAACCGAGGTTTGGAATTGTTTCATTTTGCGTCTCCGCGTCTTAGCGGTAAAAGTCCGAAAAGTATTATTTTTAATGATTTAATTCAAGAGTTATGGGGTTAAAATGAGGGCCGTTTTCCACCAATAAAGCCAAGGAGTGTTCGGCATGATGAAACGATATTTGGCGTTCATCCTCTTGTTTGCGACAGCCGGTTTTATATCAGCCCAGGACATGCCTCCGCTTCCCCCTTTGCCCAACCAAGCGCCCCCGGCTGGTAACACCAATTCAAGCGCGGCTTCCCCCGCACTGCCGCCTTTACCCGACCAACCAGCCGCCGCAGGTTCACCCGCCTTGCCCCCCCTTCCCGAACAGCAATCGGCACCAGCTTCCTCCTCGCCCGCCTTACCCCCACTTCCGGGCCAAGCCGCTGAACCAGCGGCCCCTGCCGCTCCAGCCAATAACACCGCTCCTGCTTTGCCTCCGCTTCCAGGTCAACCAGCCGCTCCCGCGGCCCCCGCTGATACAACGGCAGCTCCTGCCGCTCCAGCGGCATCCGGCTCCACTGAAGCCGCGCCGGACAAGCCTGCTGAAACCGCCCCTCCCAAAAAGGACAAAGAAGAAAGACCCTGGGAAAAAACCAAATGGCGTCCCAATGTTATTTTCGGCGGTTGGGTAAAGGCCAAAGGCGGCAACGAGTCTTCCCGCATCGCATGGGCCTCCCAGGAAGTTTTGAACGCGCTTCTTTTCAAGGGCTACAAAATCGTCAAACCGGAAGAGGGTAAATATGACGGGCAGGAGAACGCGGGGGGCAACCAGACCCGTAATTTCACCTTTAAAATCCCCAAATCGAGCGCGACCATGGAAGTGTTCTTAAAGACCTCCGGTAAAAAGGTTTGGATGAGGGTGGGGCCGGCAGAACCGCCCCCCTTTTCAGTAAAATCGATCGCACAGGTTCAAAAACAAAGGGATTCCAATCTAAAAGCCCTGCATTTGATCCAGAAAAAATTCGGGCGAAGGCTGTCGGCGCATCACATTGTCAAATCTTTTGAGGCGCCCTACCGCTTCAACAAGGAATCGGCGGACGAATAATTTGAGGGTTTTGTCCCTTGTTTAAATTTTCTTATTTTCTGATCGGTTTCGGCATTCTGTGTTGGATTTTCGCCTTGATCCGTACTTACTATTTGATCTGGAAGTTGAAAAAAGAACGAGAAGGCGGAAGAAAATTTTAAATTTTTAGTTTTGAATTTTGAATTCAAAACACCCGTCATTCAAAATTCAGAATAAAAATTAAATTGTCCCTTTGGAGGTTGTTTATGTCGACCAGACGCGAAGCCGCAACTGCGGATTTTTTAAGAGAGGTCAGTCTCTTTGACGGCATGCAGGACAAAACCCTCACCCAGATTTTCAAGCTTGGAAGCGTCCAAAATTTCAAGGCGGGAGAATCGATCATCCAGGAAGGACAAACAGGGGGGAACCTTCATATCATGATCAACGGCCGGGCCGAGGTTTCCAAAACCGGCAAGGAACCCGGGGAAAAAAAGTATCTCGCGGACCTGAATCGTGGGTCCATTTTCGGTGAAATGAGCGTTTTTGATAATGCCCCTTATTCCGCCAACGTCAACGCGAAGGAAGATTGCTCGGTTCACGTTATTAAGGGCGAGGATTTCAAAAAGTTTCTCAAAAAGAACCCGGATGTGGCTTATGAGGTTTTTTGCACCTTAATCAGCCTGATCTCCAGCCGGCTCCGCAGAACAAACCTTGCTTTTTCCTTACTCGAGTTCAATTAAAACCAGGGGCAAGGGTTAAGGGTAAGGGTTCAAGTTTTCACAAAAACCTAATTTGGAACCCCGAACCTTGCACCTTGAACCTGGCCTCAAATACCCCCTATTTAGTAGGTCGAAAGCCCTTGCACACCTACCCCTAGTAATGGTAAAGTCTCAATAAGAACTGAGCCAAAACCACCCTTTTCCCTCACCTCTCCGGCCTTTTACCCCATTTTTCGGAGAAACGTTTGTTCCTCAAGAAGCTCGAAATCCACGGTTTTAAGTCCTTCGCCGACAAAACCGAACTCTTCTTTGAACCAGGTATCACCGCCGTTGTCGGACCTAACGGTTGCGGCAAGACCAACGTCGCTGACAGTGTCCGCTGGGTCATGGGAGAGCAATCCGCCAAGGGTTTAAGAGCTTCCGAAATGACCGATGTCATTTTCAACGGGACCGACAGCCGGAAACCTTCGGCGATGTCGGAGGTAACCCTCACGCTTTCCAACGAAGATAAAACCATCCCCCTCGAGTTTAACGAAATTTCCATTACCCGCCGGGTTTACCGTTCGGGCGAATCCGAATATCTCATCAACAAAACCATTGCCCGTTTAAAAGACGTCCGTGAACTATTCATGGGAACCGGGCTGGGCATCAGCGCTTATTCCGTCATGGCGCAGGGTCAAATGGATCAGATCGTTACCTCGAAACCGGTTGAACGCCGGGCTATTTTTGAGGAAGCCGCAGGGATAACCCGTTACAAGGCCCGCAAGGTCGAGGCGCTCCGCAAGCTGGAGGCCACCGAACAAAACCTGGTCCGCATTTCCGACATCGTGGCTGAAATCAAACGCCAAATTTCCTCCCTTGAGCGCCAGGCGAAACAGGCGGAAAAATACCGCCAGTTCAAGGAGGAGTTGGGAAAACTCCAAATCCAGATCCATCTGGATAAGGCCGTCAAGCTGAAGAACAAATTGAAGGAACTGCATCACAAGATGCACCAGGTCAAGGAACGTCTGGATTCCGCGCAGGGTGATACCCACAAAGTGGAACAGGAAGAGAAAAACCAAAGAACCCAGTTGACTGCCATTGAAGAGGAGCTGGCCGAGGTTCGCGAACAGGCCTACAAGGTGAGCAGCGAGGTGGAAATCACCCAAGGCCGGATGGAAGGCACCAAACGCCACAAGACGATGCTGGTCGACCAAAAACAGCGTAATGAACAACAGGTGGCGGAGGGTTTAAGCCGGATTGAGCATTTGAAAGTCTGGGTGGCCGAGCGGCTTCAATTGTTGAAAAACAAGGAAAGCCAAAAACGGGAAAAAGACGCCCTGAAGGTTGAACTTGATTCAAAATTATCCGCCGTGGACGGTGATTTGTCCGCCAAGCGCCTCGACCTTGAAAGCAAGAATGTCGCCGCGATGGACTTGGTGACCGAAACAGCCCAGATGAAGGCGGAACTGGAATCGCTCCGGTCGCAGGATGAGGAAACCTCCCGCAGAGTGATGGATTTAACGGCCCAGGTGGAAAGGCTCCGGGGGGAAATGGTCCGGGCCGAGGAACGTTTGGGCGGGATTCAAACCGAAAAAAGAAACGTCCAATCAGAAGAAGTTCAGGTGGACGAAAATATCCTCAAGGCTCAAAGCGAGCTTTCCGGCCACGAAAATCAAATCGAGGAAAACAACCGGTCGATTAAACAGCTCAACAACAGCTACTCGGAGGTTCGGTCCCGCTTCGCCGTTCTGGAGGAACTTCAAAACAAACTGACCGGATATGACTCCGGCGTCAAGGCGGTTCTCCTGGCCCGTCAAACCGAGCCCCTGATGTGGCAGGAAGTTTTAGGGGTTGTCGCGGATTTGATTACGGTGGATCAAGCCCACGAAAACGCCGTTGAGGCCCTCCTGGGAAGCCAGCTTCAATCCTTGGTGGTCCAATCCCGGAGCATGGCCCATAAGGTCATCACCTACCTGAAGGATGAGGGTCTGGGAAAAGTTTCCCTTTTTGTCCTGGAAGATTTAATCAACCTCGAACGACTTGGCTTTCCGGAACAAGTGTTGACCGAACAGGGCGTAGAGGCCTCTGTACTTTCGCTTTTGAAATATGAAGCCAAGATCGAGCCGATCGTTCGTTTTCTTTTTGAGCAGGATCTTTTTGTCCAGAATTGGGAAACGGCGGAACGTTTGACTCCCCTTTTTCCCCGAGCCCGCTTTGTGACCAGGGAAGGGGACCGGGTCGGACCTTTGGGCTTCCAAAAAGCCGGGTCGGTTTCCTCGGGAGTTTCCCTGCTGGGACGCCACCGTGAAATGACCGAGCTTTCCGAAAGCATTCAAAAACTCGAAAACCAGATTCACCTGGCCGAAACCGCGTTAAGTGAGAGCAAGAAAAGACGCAAAGACACGGAAGACCAGATTCTCGCTTCCGAAACCCGCCGCCACCAATTGAAAATCCGCCTCGCGGAAATGGAAAAAGAAATCACCCAGCTGGATGAAACACTGGCCCGCCTGAAAAACGAGGTATCAGTGGAAGAGAAGGAAAAAGCCACCCTGGAGGAACATTGGAACGCCGATAAAAACCGTATTGAGGAATTGGTCCGTCTGCTGTCGCAAAAAGAACAGGCCCACTATGTGACCCAGGAAGAAATCACCGAGGCCCGCAGGCATATCCAGTATCTCCAGGCGCAAAAAGAGGAATTGTCCAAACGAATCATGCAGGTCGATTTGGAATTGTCGGCGCTGGATGAGGTCGCGGCCCGGTCGAAGGAAGAAGCTGAACGCTACCAAACCGAACAGGACCAGTTAACCCAATCGGTGGCCCAAAAACGCGAGGAAAACCAGCAGTTGGATCTGCAGGAAAACCAGCTTTCCCTTGATTTAACCGACCTGGAAAAGAGGGTCGGAGGGTTGTCCGAAACCAAGGGCGAGGCCGATGAAAAGGTGAAACTCATCGTTGAAAAACGGGAGAAAATCGCAGCTGAAACGGAGGACCGTTCTGAAAAAGTCAGGCAAGCCCGCTCGAAATTCGACGAAATTCAACGCGATCACCACTCCTACGAAGTCCAGGAAGCCCAGTTTAATGTCGAGATCCGCAATATCGAGGAGAAACTCCAGGTGGAATACCGGGTTGACCTGGATAACGCTCCCGTCGCCGCGGAGAAGGATTTTGACGGCGAGGCCGCCGAAAAGGAATGCATCGAACTGAGAGCCAAGATTGAGCGTCTCGGTTTGGTTAACATGGTCGCCGTCGAGGAATACGACGAATTGTCCCAGCGTTTTGAGTTCCTTTCGGGCCAGAGGGAAGACCTTTTGAAGGCGAAGGACGATCTCCAAAAGGCCATCAACAAGATCAACATGACCTCGAAGGAACTATTTACCTCCACGTTCGCCACAGTCCAGGAAAACTTCAAGGACACCTTCCAAAGGCTTTTTGAGGGCGGCCGGGCGGAGCTCATTTTGATCGATGAGGGGGACGTGCTGGAATCGGGTATTGAGATTGTGGCAAGGCCCCCGGGCAAACGCCTCCAGTCGGTTTCGCTTTTGTCGGGCGGGGAAAAGGCCCTGACGGCTATCGCCTTGTTGTTCGCCCTTTTCATGGTGAAACCCAGCCCCTTCTGCCTGCTCGATGAAATTGACGCCCCGCTCGATGATGTCAACGTGGGAAGGTTTATCCACCTGCTCCGGGAATTCAGCAAGAAAACCCAGTTCATCATGATCACCCACAGCAAGATCAGCATGGAAACGGCCGATGTCATGTACGGCGTCACCATGCAGGAATCAGGGGTCTCGAAGATTATTTCCACAAAGTTCAAAGAAAACACGCCGGAAGAATCCTCCGTTTCTTGAGTTCCATCGGTTCTTTCCTTGAAAAAAAAATAAAAAAATTATTTTGGACCGCCGTCAGCCCCAAAACCGAAAAAGCCGAGCTTGGACCCCTCCGGCCGGGAAAATCCCTTTCCATTTTGGCCATTCGGCCTGACCGTCTCGGGGATTTTATCCTTTCCGTTCCCGCGATCCGAATGCTTCAAAAGTCCATGGGCTCCCCATCCAAGCTGACCATTGTCGCGGGCGAAAGAAACGGGGAAGTCGCTAGATTTTTTTTCCCCGATTCCCGTGTCCTGGTTTTCCGGAAATCAATTCTTCGAAGACTCCCGCTTTTTTTTAGGGTTTGGAGGGGCCGTTACGACGCGGCGTTCGATTTTCATTCCTATCCCTTTTCAACCACATCAGCCCTGATCACCCTATGGTCCGGAAGCGTCCGGCGGGTGGGTTTCTGGAATGATGGGGAGTCCGCGGAGCTGTCCCGGAAAACATTTAATCTTGGGGTTCCTAAGCCAAAGGACGCCCTCCACGAAAAGGATAAAAGCCTTCTTTTGACAAAAAGGTTGTTCCAAGGAAGGAGCCTTGGGCCCAGCCGTGACTTTTCAATTCCTCCCGTACCGGCGAAGATCAGATCGAAAGTCGCGGTTTTTTACAAAACAGTAAATTTGGGGAAGGAAGTTAGGGTGATCGGCCTCCACCCGACACTGCAAAAAGAGGATAACCGCTGGTCTTTGGCAAAATACAGTGAGCTGATCCAAGGATTGGACAAAAATCAAAATTTTAAATTCGTTCTTGTCCACGGTAGGGGCGAGGAAGGGGAGTTGAAACGATTTTCGAGGGGGATGGGAACCTTTTCCAATGTCTTTGCCCTTCCGTCAAGCGATGTTTTATTTATACTGGAGGCCGCAAAAAGATTTGATTTGTTTGTGGGAGGGGACAGCGGGGTGACGCATCTGGCCGCGCTTGTGACAAGGGTTCTGGCGATCTTTGGGCCCAGCGACCCCAAACGTTGGGGCCCCTTAAACACGGGTCACGGAACGCCGCTCGTCTTGCGGAAAACCGACAAACTTTGTGATTCGGTTCAAAGCGCCGAAGTGGCGAGGGAAATAAAAAGAATTTTCACCACGAAGTACACGAAGGTCACGAAGTAAGACGTTTAATTTTTGGAATGAAATTCTCAATATTCACTTTGTTTACTTTGTACACTTTGTGGTGAAAACGGGTCATTGACATGGATTTGTTCGATAAATTCAAACTTGGCCTTCAAAAGACGGCCCGAAAAATTACCGGCAATCTTGAATCCATTTTAAAAATCACTCCGAGGATATCGGAGGAACTGTTGGGGGAAATGGAAGACCGGCTGGTGGCCGCGGATACCGGAACCGCCACGGCCCGGGCGATTATTAATGAAGTTCAGGAAAAAATGAAAGGTGGCGAAAAAGTCGATTACGGCGTTCTTACCCGCCATTTAAGGGAGGCGGTTTTTGAACGGCTTGTAAAGACCCATAAACCCTGGAATCTTTCCACCCCGGCGGTGGTACTTTTGGTGGGGGTCAATGGCGCTGGAAAAACAACTACCGCCGGAAAATTAGCGGCTCGTTTTTCCTCCGACGGCCGGAAGGTTCTTCTGGCCGCGGCGGATACTTTTCGGGCCGCCGCAGAAGAACAGCTGACGGAATGGGCCTCTCGTGCTAAAGTAGAGTTCATCCGGGGCGCCCACGGGGCAGCCCCCTCGGCTGTGGTTTTTGACGCGTTAAAGTCAGGGCTTTCCCAGGGGATCGACTGTTTCGTGGTTGATACCGCGGGCAGGCTCCACAACCGCCAGAATCTGATGGAAGAACTGAAGAAAATAGTCCGGGTCGCCGAGAAAGCCGCCCCGGGAATAGTCCAGGAAAAATGGCTGGTGCTTGACGCGAACACGGGGCAAAACGCCATAAATCAGGCGGTTGAATTCCATAAAGAAGTGGGACTCACCGGAATAGTTTTGACAAAGTTGGATGGAACGGCCAAGGGTGGTATTGTGGTCGCACTCCACGAGCAATTGGGCCTCCCGATCCGTTATTTGGGGATGGGGGAGGGGTTGGACGATCTCGTTCCTTTTGACTCGAAAATGTTCGCGGAAGCGTTGGTGCCGGATTCTGGGGATTAAAGATTAAAAATCGTTTAAAATAGTGGTCGATAATTCTTGGAGGAGGGGTTTTCATGGAACGTTTGGTTCTCGCGACACGAGCGGCCATGTCCAATACCGCGGTGACCGTGGTTGATATCGAGGGAGTTTTGGATATCAATACCGTCGGCGAGTTCGAAGCCATCCTTCAGGAACTTTTCAAGAAGAAACAGTATAAAGTCGTCCTCAACATGAAAAAGCTCACCTACATTTCCAGCGCCGGGTTCGGCGTCCTGATGAGCATCATCAAGGATGTCCGGAAAAACCGGGGGGACATCAAGATCGCCAATGTCAGCTCGGATATCTACAAGGTGTTCGACCTCCTCGAGCTTCCGGGACTTTTCCACATCCTCAAGACCGAACAAGACGCCATCAGCGAATTCTAAATTAACCAAACCCCGATTAGCCACCGATGAATACCGATTAACTCCGATTTTATAAAAATCTTTATTCCCTTAAATCTGGCGAGGTTTCATCAATGTTCATCAGTGTTCATCGGTGGCTAAAACCTTTCTTCGTCGTTTGTTCCTCCTCTTTCCTCCTCGTTTTCCCGTGGCCGAGTATTTCCACCGCGAGGGAAGTACAGCTCACCATCCTCTTCACCAATGACCACCACGGCCAGGTGGACCCCATTCATGGCAGCGACACCTCAAAACCCGTCGGCGGCGTCACCCGCCGAATGGCCCTCATCGAGAAAATTCGCCAGGAAGTCGGCCCAAAAAACGTATTACTTGTGGACGGGGGGGACCTTTTTACCGGTACCGCGTTATCGGGTTTAACCAACGGGGAGGTCGATTGCGCGGCCTACCAATTGATGAAATACAACGCCATTGTTTTGGGGAACCATGATTTTGATTACGGTAAAAAAGTCCTGCTCGAAAACAGGAAAAAATACCAAATTCCCTGGGTCTCGGCCAACACCGTTGTCCGGGGAAACTCCCAAAACTTTGTCAGGCCCTACGTCCTGGCCTACGCGGGGGTGAGGGTTGGTATGATCGGTTTCAGCAATCCCGACACGCCGGGTTTGACCAAACGCGAGAACGTGTCGGGCCTGGTTTTTAACCCGCCGGGCGCCTCCGCCAAGGGCCTCCATTCCATCCTGAAAAAAGACGCGGATATTTTTATCGCCCTCAGCCATCTGGGCGTGGACGGGGACAAAAGGTTCGCGAAGGACAATAATTTTCTGGATGTCATCATTGGAGGCCACAGCCATACAATCCTTTTTGAACCCATTGTGGAAAAAAAGGCCGATGGAAGCCTTGCCGGTCCCATCATTACCCAGGCCGGATCCAGGGGGCTTTACCTGGGAAGGCTGGATTTGACGGTGAAAGGTGTCCGCGATCCCAAAACCAAAAAAGAGGATTATTCGGTGGAGGACTACCGTTACAAGCTTATTCCGATAAACCAGGACCTTCCCGAGGATCCCAAAATGGTGGAACTCCTCCAGCGCTTTAAAAACCGCCTTAAATCAAAACCTTTGGATGAGGTTTTGGCGACGGTTTTCGGTGATTTGGGCCGCTCCAACCAGGGCGACTCGTTTCTGGGGGAAATGACCGCGGACGCCATCCGCAAGGCCGCCGGCACCGAAATCGCCCTCTTAAACAGTGGTTCCTTCCGGACTGATTTTAAATCCGGGGATTTAACCAGGGAAATCCTGTATGAAATTTTCCCTTTTGACGATGAAGTGGTAACTTTGGATGTCCCTGGATCCTATTTGAGAAAAGCCATCGAGGCTTCCGAGCTTAAAAAAGGGCAGGGGGGGTTTCTCCAGGTCTCAGGGTTGAAAATCGAGCGGTCCGGGGAGGAATTAAAAATTTTGGCGGGGAACGAACCCTTGAGGGACCGCCAAAAATACCTGGTCGCGGTCAATGATTTTTTGGCGGGAGGCGGGGACGGTTATGACGTGTTTCGGAGAGTGAAGGCCCGTCGAAAGACCCAGAGGATGGTCCGCGAACTCCTGGAGTCCACGCTGAAGGAGAAACAAAAAATCACGACGGACAACATTGAGAAACGCTGGAATATTCCCTAGTCCTGTCTGCGGGCAAAAAGGGCAGGGTTATTGAACATAGGATCAAGCGGGTTAGTCGACAAAATCAAATGAGGAAGAGCGGTTTACTTCCCAAGTTCTCGTAAGATAAAAAATTTTAAAATGTGTCCTGTTTTTTTACCCCGACTTCAATCGTTTACAGGTTTTCCATCCTTTTGGCCACTTTTCCCCTCTTTCCTTGACACCCCTTTTTTCACTTCTATAATGCCCGCAATCATTAGTCCGCCTCCGGCGGTCGAGTGAATTCAATTATTAAATTGACCTTTTTGAGAGAAAAATGCCAAAAGCCACGACCAAAAAACCCATCGAATCCCCGACGGACCTTTCCCCGAAAATGGAACTTGTTAAGCGCAGGGTTTTGTTTGTTTCCTCCGAGGTGGTGCCTTACGCGAAAACCGGGGGGTTGGCGGATGTGGTGGGCTCGCTTCCCCAGGCCTTGATGAAGCTTGGCTGTGAGGTCGCGGTGGTTTTGCCGAAATACAAGGTGATTTCCCCCGAAAAATACAAATTAAAACTGGAAATAAGGGGCCTGACCGTCCCCATGGGCATGGGTGAAATGACAGCGGATATCTATTCCACCCGATTGGGGGACACCCACGGTACGGTTTACTTCATCCAGAATGACCGGTACTTTGACCGCGACGGTTTTTACGGCACTGCCGAAGGGGATTACCATGACAACGCCGAACGTTTCGCTTTCTTCTCGCGTGCGGTCCTTGAAATGGTCAAGGCCATCAACTGGTATCCGGAGGTGCTTCACCTCAATGACTGGCAATCGGGACTGGTCGCGGTTTATTTAAAGACCCTCTATAAAGACATCAAACCCTACAACAACATGAAAACCCTGTTTTCCATCCACAACATGGCATACCAGGGACTTTTTCCCAAGTATGTCCTTCCGATGACGGGAATAGGGTGGGAAGAATTCCGGCACGAAAAACTCGAGTTTTACGACCAGGTCAATTATCTCAAGGCGGGGCTGGTTTATTCCGACGCCCTTAATACGGTTTCCGAGCGGTACGCCCAGGAGATTCAAACGGAGGAATACGGACACGGGCTTCAGGGGGTTTTGGGCGACAGGGAAGCCGATCTTTACGGCATCGTCAACGGAATCGACTACAACGAATGGAACCCCGCAACGGACAAGGAAATTCCGGCGCAGTACACCGTCAAAAATCACGAAAAGAAGGTTGAGTCCAAACAGAAACTATTGTTGGATCAAAACCTCCGCTTCAACAGCCAGACCCCTGTCATTGGTCTTATTTCCCGGCTAACCGACCAAAAGGGGCTGGACCTGGTCGCTGAAATCATCGCGGATTTCCTGGATCTGGATGTTCAATTTGTCGTTTTGGGAACGGGAGATCCGAAATACCACGTCCTCCTGGAGGGCCTGAAGGAAAAATACTCCTCCAAATTGGCGGTTTCCCTGAAGTTTGACAACCGCCTGGCGAAACTCATCTACGCGGGAAGCGACATGTTCCTGATGCCTTCCAGGTTTGAACCTTGCGGATTGGGCCAAATGATCGCCATGAAATACGGCACCATTCCCCTGGTCCGAAAAACCGGCGGGCTCGCGGATACGGTTGAAAACCTTTCCCTGGACGGAAAAAAGGGAACGGGGTTTGTTTTTGAAAATTACAAGGGCGCGGACCTTCTTTTCACCATTAAACGGGGGGTCGAGGCGTTTCACCAGCCCAAGCTTTGGAGCGATCTGGTCGAGCGCGCCATGAAAGAGGATTTTTCATGGGACGCTTCCGCCCGGAAGTATCTTGAACTTTATGGAAAACTCCTCAAAAAGCAATAATTTTCTAATAAAAAAGCTTTTCACCACAGGCCGCCTCCGGCGGCGCACAGAGACACAGTAATAAAATTTTGAATCCTTGGATTTTTCCGTCCTGTGCCTTTGTGGTTCCGAAGGAACCCGTGGTTAAGAAGGAATTTTGTCAGAAGTTCTAGGCCGTGGAATGGAAAAAATGAATAACTCTCTATCCGATTTTTTAAAATCAAAGGAAGAATCGCTGGGGGACCGGTGGCAGACTTCCGTCGGCCGTCTTACATCCCGCGTGGGATTTTTTGATCCCTCCTCGAAAGTCTTCCAGGAAATCAAAAAACTCATGATGAACCTTGTTTCCATCGTGGAGCGGAAGGGCAGCGCCGAACAGGCGGTTGACGCCGAAATCAAACCCATCGTCTCGCATTTGAAGAATCTTCAATCCGAAAATCAGTTAAACCCCACGGAAATGGTTTTTTTCCTTTTTCTCATGAGGGATATCCTGAAGGAGGTTCTCAGGGAAATGGCGGGGGAAACCCTGAACGGCAAGGAACATGAGGTTTTATTCGCGGAATCCCTGGACCAGGTTTCATCCCTTTTGAACAGGTTGGGTCTTGTCTTTTTTGAGGGCGCGATGCGGTTAAAGGCCGACGATGGGTATAACCAACAGGACGTGATGGCCATTGAATACGCGCTTTTGTATGAGAGGACCAGACAAATCGCCATTACCGACCGCCTGACGGGTCTTTTTAATTTTGGTTATTTCCTGGAGCGCTTGAAGGAAGAAAGAATGAGGGCGGAACGATACCACCGTCTTTTATCCCTGATCCTCTTTGATCTGGACCATTTTAAAAAATACAACGATAACAACGGACATCCGGCGGGGAACGAGGTCTTAAAAAAGATCTCCGAAACACTCAAGGAAGAGGCGAGGGAAGTGGATATCGTCGCCCGGTACGGCGGGGAGGAAATGGTCATCATTCTTCCCGAAACAAGCCGGAAAAGGGCGGCGGACCTGGCGGAAAGAATCAGGCTTCGTGTCGCCGAAACCCCTTTTGAGGGGATGGAAAAACAACCCCTGGGAAAAGTGACTATTTCCGCCGGCGTAGCCACCTATCCCGTGGACGCGGCTAATGAGGAAGACCTGATCAAAATGGCCGACAGCAGTTTGTACCAGGCCAAGTCCCGGGGCCGCAACAGGGTGGTGACCCATGAGCCTCCTGTCAAGGTAACCATCCGCTACAAGTCCCATCGAACCCTGTCCAGGGTGGCGTTGGTCGGCAATTTCAACAATTGGGACAAGGATGTCGATTTAATGGAACATCAGGCCGACGGTTCTTTCCAGTTTGTCATCGCTTTGAACCCCGGCGTTTACCATTACAAGTTTGTCCTGAATGATGTGGAATGGATTCCTGATCCGGCCTGTCCCGAGCGGGAACATGACACGCTTGGCGGCGACAACAGCGTGTTGAGAGTTTCAGCCTAAAAACGTCAAATCCACCGCCAAGTCGCCAAGAAAGATTTGTTCCGAACATCCTAAAAAAGACTAAACATTTTTTCTTCCATCTGATAATCTTTCATTCTGAATTTTGCTTTATTTGCTTGAAAATCCTCATGAAACCAATTCCATCCGATGTTCTTTTTATGGTTTTCGGGTTACAGAAATTCCTTCCTTGGCGACTTGGCGTCTTGGCGGTGGATTATCCCTAAATTTTGGATCGAAAAATGCCTGATTACAAATCCACCTTAAACATTACCCAAACCTCCTTTCCGATGAAAGCGAACCTTCCTGTCACGGAACCGGAACGAATCAAGCTGTGGGAGGGTCTTGGCTTTCACCAGCGCATGTTCCAGGGAAAATCCGGCAAGTTTGTTCTTCACGACGGCCCTCCTTTCGCCAACGGCGACATCCACATGGGAACGGCCCTGAATAAAATCCTCAAGGACATCATCGTCAAGTACCGCGGTCTTCAGGGAAATGACACCCCCTATGTCCCGGGGTGGGATTGCCATGGGATGCCCATCGAACACAAGGTTATGGAACAGCTGGGCTCGAAGGCCAGGACCATGACCAAGGTGGAAATTCGGAACGAGTGCCGGAAATACGCCGATAAATTCATGAACCGTCAAAGGGACGAATTCAAGCGCTTGGGCGTCCTGGGCGATTTCGACCACCCTTATCTCACCATGGACCCGGCCTATGAGCTCAAAATAGTGGAGTCTTTCAATCAGATGCTCCTGGACGGTTATATCAGCCGGCGTCTGCGACCGATCCACTGGTGCCCCAAATGCCGAACCGCGCTGGCCGAGGCAGAAGTGGAATACGCTGATCATGAGTCCCTTGCCGTAACGGTTGCTTTTCCCGTTAAAAAGCTTCCGGCGGGAATATTTTCCAAAACTCCGCTTGAGAAACTTTCGTTTCTTATTTGGACAACAACTCCTTGGACCCTACCCGCGAACCTCGGCATCTCGGTTCATCCTGATTTTGAGTATGTGACGGTTCAAGTGGGGGATTCCTATTACGTCCTGGCCAAGGTGCTTTTGGCCCAAGTGGCAAAGGTTTGCGGTTGGAAGGTTGAGGACCTAAAAATCATCGACGAAACCCAAGGCCAGCTCCTGGAAAAGGCGGTGGGGCGCCATCCTTTCCTCGACCAGGATTCCCTGGTGATGGTGGGGGGGCATGTCACGGCGGACGCGGGAACAGGGCTTGTCCATACCGCTCCGGGACATGGCCGTGAGGACTATGAAATAGGTTCCAAATACAACCTTCCCGTTTACTCGCCCGTGGATGAGGCGGGGAAATACGATGCCAGGGTCAAGGAATACGAGGGGGTTTCGGTTTGGGACGCCAACCCCAAGATCGTCGAAAAATTAAAAGGGTTGGGGCGCCTTCTCTCCCTTGAAACCATCAAGCACAGCTATCCCCACTGCTGGAGATCCAAAAATCCCATTATTTTCCGGGCCACTGCCCAGTGGTTTGTGGAACTGGATCACAAGGATTTGAGAAAAAAATGCCTTGAGCAAATTGAGGAAATCGGAAAAAACAACGGCTGGATTCCCGCCTGGGGCAAGGACCGCATCCGAAACATGGTGGAGGGCCGGGCGGACTGGTGTATTTCCCGCCAGCGTTCCTGGGGGGTCCCCATCACGGCCATTTATTGCAAGACCTGCGGCAAGGTCGTGCGCGACCCGAAGGTGAGTGAGGCTGTCGTGGCCCTGGTCAAAAACGAGGGACTGGATGGGTGGTTCAGCCACCAGGCCGGAGATGTTTTACCGAAGGGTCATCAATGTTCCTGCGGTTCCGCCGAGTTCATAAAAGAAGAGGACATTCTGGATGTTTGGTTTGAATCCGGGGTTTCCCACATGGCGGTTCTTAAAAACCGCACCGAGCTCGCATGGCCTGCTGATCTTTATCTCGAGGGAGGAGACCAACATCGGGGTTGGTTTCAACACGCCCTTTGGACAGGGGTTGCCCTTGAGGGGAAAGCACCCTTTAAGGCGGTTTTAACCCACGGATGGGTTTTGGACGGCCATGGTAAGGCCATGCACAAGAGCGCGGGGAACGTCATTGACCCCATGGACACCATGAAAAAATACGGCGCCGATATTCTTCGCCTTTGGGTTTCCTCTGAGAACTACACGGAAGACGTGGGGATCAGCGATGAGATGTTGAGCCGTATGTCCGAGGCTTACCGTCGGGTTCGCAATACCTTCAGGTTTATCCTGGGAAACCTTTCGGACTTTGATCCTGCTAAAAATCGTGTGGAAGAGAAGGACTTTTTGCCCCTTGACCGATGGGCCTGGCTGGAATCGCAGAAAACCCTCTCCGGCATTAAGGCGGCTTATGACCAATACCAGTTCACCAAGGTTTTCCATCAATTGGACAACTTCTTTTCAGTGAGTTTAAGCGCGGGATATTTCGATATTTTGAAAGACCGGCTTTATACCTTTGCGACGGATTCGAAAGCCAGGCGCGCCGCCCAGACGGTTTTGTACGACATTTTAAAAAGTTTTGTGGTTTCGGCGGCTCCCATTCTTTCCTTTACCTCAGAGGAAATCTGGCAATCCCTTCCGGAAGGTTTCAAGTCGAAAAACGAGCGAAGCGTTTTTACCGCTCTTTGGCCAACGGTTTCCGAAAAAACCGATGATGTTCTTAACCAGGAATGGATCGAAATTTTTACCGTTAAGCGGGCGGTTTCGAAATCGCTGGAAGGATTGCGCCAGGCCAAGACCATCGGAAGTTCCCTGGAGGGGGAGGTGGAACTTTTCGTGGGGAATGAGAAGGTGAAAGCCATCCTCCAGAAACATTTGGAAAATCTCCGTTATTATTTTCTTGTTTCCGGAGTCGAATTAAAAAGCGGGGAGGCGCCCGCAGGCGCGGTGGAAGCCGAGGACACGAACCTCAAATTGAAAACCATTACCCGAAAATCAACCGGGCAAAAATGCGCAAGGTGCTGGAACTATTATTCGGTCGAACAGATGGATAAAACCTTCGCGGATATCTGCCACCGGTGCGGGCCGGTCGTGCAAAAATGCCAAACCGCCGGAACCTGGAGCCCCTCATGATGCTCATCGGGATTTCCATGCTGGTGGTGGCCCTGGACCAGTTCACCAAATTCCTGATCCTTCAAACCATGAAATTAAACGAAACCCAATCCCTGATTTCCGATTTTATTTACCTGACCTACATCCAAAACCCGGGGACCGCCTTCGGCTTCATGGCCAACATGGAAACCTTCGTGCGAATCCCGTTTTTTGTGGCGATTACCACTGCGGCCTGTTTCATTGTTTATACCTATCAACGGCTTATTCCACAGGAAAAACAATTTACCCGCGTCGCCCTGGGGCTTGTTTTGGGAGGCGCCCTTGGAAATTTCGTGGACCGGATCCTCTACGGAAAAGTCATCGATTTTATCGACATGCGTTACCATGATTTTCAGTGGTATATCTTTAACGTCGCCGATTCCTGCATTACGGTCGGCCTGATTTTCCTGCTCATCGAGTTTATCTGGGGAGCCAATCGAAAGACGGAACCATGATTCTCCTGCGGGTCTCCCTGCTGGCGATGGCGCTGGACCAGGTTTCCAAATACCTTGTGGTTCATTACTGTCGAATCAACGAGTCGGTGATGGTCCTCAAGGATTTTCTTTACCTTACCTACATCCAGAATCCCGGGGCGGCTTTCGGTTTCATGGCCAACACCCAGGCCATTTTCAGAATCCCCTTTTTCATCGCCATAACCCTCGGGGCCGGCCTGATTGTTTACGCCTATCAAAGATTCATTCCGCCCGAGAAAAAATGGACCCGTTTCGCCCTGGGGTTAATCTGGGGCGGGGCGATGGGGAATTTTATCGACAGGGTTTTCTACAGGAAGGTGGTCGATTTTATCGACGCCCGATACCATCAGCACCAATGGTACGTGTTTAATGTGGCGGATTCCTGCATTACCGTGGGCCTTGTGATACTGTTCTTGGGTTATTGGCTGGAGAAGCCCGAGCCGGCAAAGGAAGGACAATAAATGTATCCTATTTTATGGACCATCGGACCCCTTCATTTTTATTCCTACGGTCTTTGCCTCGCGGTTGCCCTGGGGCTTAGCATTTACCTTTTCGCGGGGGACGCTGGAAAAAATATTTCACCCAAGGTCGGTTTGACCCATGCCCAGGGTTTCCAAAAAGCTTTTGACCTTGGAACATGGGTCATTGTTTGTTCCATTTTGGGGGCAAGAATATTTTATGTGGCGGAGAATCGCGCCGAGTTTGAAAATGGCCATTGGATCGATTCGGTCAAGATTTGGCAAGGGGGGTTGGTTTTCTACGGAGGGCTTTTTGGGGCCATTGGAGCGGCTTTCGCCTGGTTTCGAATCGAAAAATGGCCCTTGGCCTTTTCCTTTGATTTGGTGGCTCCTTATATTCTCCTGGGGCACGCGATTGGTCGGATAGGATGTTTTCTCAATGGATGTTGCTACGGGATCGTGGATCAAACCCACGGTTTGGTTTTCCCAGGGGCTCCCGATGCCTTACCTCATTTGCCAACCCAATTGTGGGAACTTACAGGAGACCTGGTTCTTTTCGCGGTTTTAATTTGGGTCCGCCGATGGACTCTGACCTACCCCTGGTTGAGCCTTTCCCTTTACGGGGCAACCTACGGGTTACTGCGTTATACGGTTGAGTTTTGGCGGAGGGACTGGAACAAGCAGTATCTTTTCATTTTTAATTCCGCTTCCCAGGCTGTCAGCGGGGTCATTGTCATTTTTTCGCTCGCGGTTATCCTATTAATCGCCTTTGACCGCCGGAAACCTCGGAAGTCTTAACCAAATGTAAGTAGAATATCCTCATCTCATGAAACCTTCCGCAACGAACCAACAAACCTCCACCTTTATTGTTCCCCTTGAGCAGGCTGGGAAACGGTTGGATATTTTTTTGGTTTCAAGGCTTGGGGCTTTCTCGAGGACACAGATACAGGGGCTTATTCAAAAGGGTCTTGTTGTCCCCAACTTTCCTATTAAGGGCCTCAAGGCGGGTTTGGAGGTTGCCGAAGGCCAATCCTTTACCGTCACCGTTCCTCCTTCCGAGAAAACGGATATTCCCCCCCAGTATCTTTCCCTGGATATCGTGTTTGAGGACGCGAACCTCCTGGTGATCAATAAACCCGTGGGCCTGGTTGTTCATCCCGGCGCCGGCAACCAGGACAAGACCCTCATGAACGCCCTGGTGGCCCATTGTCCCGACTTGGTCGGGGTGGGCGGGGTTCAACGACCCGGCCTGGTTCATCGGCTGGACAAGGATACTTCGGGGTTATTGGTGGTAGCGAAAACCGATCTTGCCTATAAAAGCCTTGTCAAGCAATTGAAGGGGAGAAAATTAAACCGGGAATATCTTGGTATCGTCAAGGGAACCTTGACGGGAAAGGGAAAAGTGGACGCTCCCATCGCCCGCCACGCAACCGCCCGAAAAAAAATGGCCGTGAGACCGGAAAGCGGAAAGAGGGCGGTCACCCATTTTTATTCCCTGGAAACCACGGAGTCGGCCAGCCTGGTTCATTTGAAACTGGAAACGGGAAGAACCCACCAGATTCGAGTTCACATGGCTTTTATCAAGCATCCCATCCTGGGGGATTCCGTTTACGGGGACGATTCGGGCGGAGCCAAACGCCAAATGCTTCACGCCTTCCGCTTGTGCTTTTCACACCCAAAAACCGGAAGGGTAAAAGAGTTTTTCACAAAACCGCCCAAGGATTTCGATGCTGCTCTTAAAATAAAAAATATTAAAATCCCTAATTGGGAAAAGGTTCGTTGGGCATGAGTCAAATGAAGTTGACGGGTCTTACCTACCAGCAAAACATTTTGGTTTATTTCCTGATTTTTTTGTCCGGGAATACCATTTTGGCCTACGGGCACTTTGGTTCGCAGGTGAATCTTTGGGTGTTATTCCTTGGGATGTTCATCCCCTTTTTTTTAGGCCTCAAGGGATTAAAAATTGAGAAAAAGAGCGCGGTTCCGCAATATCTTCAGGACTCATTTTCCGTCCCTCCTTCCTGGATCCTTGTTTTTTTGGTTTTTATGGCAGCAATCCTTCGCTTGGCTCAGGCGGATATTCCTGGTTACTGGCCCCTGCCGGATGAGGGTTTAAACGCCTTTAATTCAGTCGAACTTTCCCACCAATGGAACTGGACCATTTTTTACGGACCCTCACAGCATCCCCCACTTTTTTATTGGACTCTTGGACTTTTTTTCAAATGGGTGTCCCCCTCAAAATTTTCACTACATTTGTTTCCACTCATTTTCTCCTTTTTTTCGTTGATGTTGGGTGTTCTTGCCTCGGGGATGGTTTTTTCGAGAAGTTTCACTTTCCTTTTTTTCGTTTTAATGGCCTTCAGTTTTTGGCCCCTGTACATGGGGGAAACCTGCAGTTTTGTGGCCCCGTTTGTATTTTGGGAATTTCTCGTGTTTTTCCTTTTGGCCTTGTTGTTTAAAAAGGGAAGTTCGGGTGGTGGAAAATATTTATTGATCATGTTGAGCCTTTGTGTCGCCTTGGGGTTTTGGATTGGGATCGCCTGGCCGGTGGTCGCTGTTGTTGCGGTATTTTCGACGTTATTTTTTCTGAAAAACAGGCGAATGGGAAATTTTTACGATTTTTATATTTTCCTTTTTCCGATTTTTCTTTCCGCCGGATATTTTATTTTCCTCTCGGTGGAGCAAAAGAATGGCGCCCACATCCTATCCCTTCTTGCTTTTGGGACTGGAACGGATTGGAAAAAGCAATTCATTGATTCGGCCTCAAACTTTTCGGCGCTGGTTTGGGGATGCGACACGCAAAAT
>JAHFCG010000089.1 GCA_023249615.1 candidate division FCPU426 bacterium
TAACCGGCTGTAATATGAACAACCGTTCCTCCGGCAAAATCGAGGGCCCCTAACACGCAGAAATGTCCATTGGGTGACCAGACCCAATGGCAGACCGGGTCATAAACAAACGTGGCCCAGAGCAATGAGAACACCGCGAATCCCAGGAACTTCACCCGCTCGGCGTAGGCGCCGCAGATCAGGGCCGGGGTAATGATGGCGAACATCGCCTGGAAAATCATATAAGCATAATGCGGGATAGTCGGAGCCAGGGGGCTCACATCCGGCATGCCGTTCAGCATGAACCACTTCATGCCTCCCAGCCATTCGGTACCATCTCCAAAAGCGAAGGAATAGCCGTAGACCACCCATTGAACGCTAATCAGGGCAATCATGAAGAAGCTCTGCATGATGGTCGCCATGACGTTCTTCTTGCGGACCATGCCGGCGTAGAAGAAGGCCAGGCCTGGCGTCATCAAGAGAACCAAAGCCGCCGAAGCCAGCACCCAGGCGGTGTCACCCGCGCTGATGGCCGGCGCTGCCGGAGCCGCGGGTGCGGCTGCCGCTGGTGCCGCTGCAACGGGAGCTGCCGCGGGGGCGGTGGCCTGAGCCATCGCCGAAACAGCCACGAGGAAGAAAAAGCCGGCCAGAACCAAAGCCGAATTTTTCTTCAAAAACTCGAAAGACATTTGAAGAAATTTCATTACTCTTATTCTCCTTATCTATAAATTTGCCCGGTAAAGGGCACCCAATTGCGGTTCATTAAAGCCAGTATCGTGCCAAGGCTGGACCATGAAAAATAAGGGAATAAGGGCCAAAACCAACCTCTCAAATCACCACTATTGTTAATAGCTACAAAAGTGTTCTTACCAAAACCTTTGGTTTATTGTGGATAACTCAGGGAAAAATGGCATGATTTGCCCCTATGAACCTTCTTTTTGAAAAAGCTGAAAAAGCCAGGCTGACTTCCCAATTCAAAACCGCCCAACGAATTTATCAATCGCTTCTTCATAAATCCCTTTCGCCCGAGAGCAAGGCCGAGGCGCTTTTGGGCCTCGCGGATGTTGAACGTATCCAAGGTTACTTCACGGAATCCCTCAAGCATTACCAACTGGCCTCCAAACTCCTCAAAAAAATTGATCCCGCCGCTCGGGTGGACGCCCAAGTTGGCTGGGCCCTGGCCGCGAGGGCTGTCGGACGTCCTCTTGAGGCTTTGAAAGAATTAAAAAAATCCCTCATCTCCTACAAAAAGGACAAGGACCCGCAAGGGGAAGCTTTCGTTCATTGGGCCCTGGGCGGAACTTTACGATTCGCCGGGGACATGAAGACCGGGTTGAAGGAATTGCAGACGGCCTTGCGGATGTTCAGGGCTCTTAAGAATGAAGAAGGGGTTTCCTATACCTACTGTGCTCTGGGTGGAATTTTTCGGATGCTGGGCCGTTACGCTGAATCGGGAAAGTTTTATCGAGCCGCCAACCATGAAATGCGCCACCGCAAGGATTCCTTTGGAATCGCTTACTCCTACTGCGGACTTGGAAACGTCGAACGTATGGCGGGACGTTTTAAGCAAGCTCTTCCCTTCTACAAGAAAGCGGAAAAGCTTTACGGCACCATCGGAGACCGGGTCAGCTACGCCTACACGCTTTGGTCCATTGGAACGACCTACAAAATGATGGGAATGTATCCCCAAGCGCGCTTGGCTTTTCAAAAAGCCGACAAGTTATTCAAGTTGACGGGAGATACCCGTGGTCGGATTTACACCTTGTTGGGTTTCGCGGAAATAGAATACTCAAAGGATGATTTTCGTAAATTTCTTTATGCCTATTGGAGGCCGGCGGAAAAATTATCAGAAAAATATGGTTTCGCTTGGGAAAATCTCCACGTAAAAACACTTCTTCATATGTCTGTTTTTCAAGTGTTTAAAAAAGTTGAACAGGCCTATTCCCCAAAAGAATTAAAAAAAACGAAGCGTGGTTTAACAAAAGCCATGCGGTTTACCGAAACTTCTTACCTTAAGGCCGGTTCCAAATTTCAACCCAAATCCATTCCAGTCAATTGGCCTTAACGACTCAATCACCCACATGAATTTTAAAATCATAGGGAGCGGGACGGCCTTCGCCCCTCTCCAGCCAAAACACCAGGCTAAAAAGAAATGTCGCCCACTTAGTACTGCAGTGGCGCATGAATTCCACTGGTTTTTTCCACTTTGCGTGGGTGAAGAGAACAAAGGTTTGGCCCTGTTTAGCCACCAGTTCAAAGGTAACTTCGGTGTTCAACCATTCTTTCGGCCCCCAAAAGCATTTCCACTTCACTAATTTATTCGGTTTCGACACAAGCACTTTCATTCGGCAGAAACCAAAATCAATAATTCCGCCTTTGCGGGTATCCCCCGTGGTCTCGGTGGTCCACCAGTGGCCCAGCCCCTCAATGGTCGAGAGAGCCTCGAAAACTTTTTTGGGGGAGGCATTAATCCCAACTCGATGAAGAATATCCGGCATGACCTGACCCTTTCTTATTTCAAATTAACTATTGGTTAAAATCTTTTTTAGAAATTCCCTGACGGCGATAAGGGACCCCTGCGAGATTTCATGGCCCATGATGAATTCCTTCAACACCGGCTGATACCCCTTCTTTTTTAATGCGTCTTCGGCAAAACGGGAACCCTGGATGGGCACCACATCATCTTCGGTTCCATGAACCAAAAGAAACGGCGTTTCAAAAGCCGCCGAGGTGTTTTTTAGGGTTTCAGCCGGATCCGGCATATAACCGCTCATGGAAACAATCCCCGCGATTTTACCGTTGTAATTTAAGCCCGCCTCCATTGCCATAACCCCGCCTTGCGAAAAACCCATAATGATGACGGGTGTGGGGTCTTTCTCGTTCCCCGCGGGACCCTTGGAAAAATGATCCATGACTTCAAAGAGATATTTCCGGCTCTCCACAATTTCAGCGTGGTTGTGGGCCTGAAAATCGTACCAGGCGTAAGCCCCCTCTGGGTAGCCGGGCAAGTGAAGGGGCGCGTCGGGAAGAACAAAACGACAGTGGGTGATGAGGAATTGCCCGCAAAGAGGGGCAAGATCATCCGCGTTGGTGCCAAGACCGTGGAGGAGAATGATGACGGGGGCGCCGGGGGCGATGACGGGAGGGTCCATAACGAGGCATGAATGATTTTGGATTTTCACTTCGGAGATTAACATTAAACCCTCGGAAATTATTTAGAACTGAGGTTGCCGCGTCATTTTCGCCCGCCTAGCCCCATTTTTCTATTAAAGCATCAAAGAAAATGGGATGATCCCGCATCACCTTTTATTTTATTCAAAAAGAAATGCGGGAATCGGCGGTCATTCCTCGCAATGACAGCAATATTAATTTTTAAGGGTTTGGAGTGCCGCGGCGCGGACTTTTAAATCCGGTTCATCACTCCCACTCAAGAGCTTCACCTGTTCCCGCAAGGTGGAGTTATTCAACTCTTTCGCTCCCTCGATGGCCGCCAGTTTCGCCGACTGGATAATTTCGTCGCCGGGCTTCCCCTCCGCTTTTAACCTCATCATTTCCTTCAGAACAGGAACCGATTTTTCATCCTTCAAGCGGGCCAGGGCAACAGCGGAGTCGTACCGTATGGCCTGATTTGAGCTTTCAAGGTTCGCCCTCAGATCATTCTTGGCCGGCGCGTAACGGAGTGAACTTAAAGCCCCCACGGCCATGCGTTTTACCGCAGGGTCGGGATCGGATAAACCCACCAAGGCGGCGGGTCCGCCCGCCGGGTCCTCGATATTTCCCAATGCCCAGAGGCTGTAGATTTTCACATCGTTGGACTCGTCATGAACCGCTTCGGATAAAGCCGGAACGGCCGACTTTTCTTTCAGGTTTCCCAAAACCAGGGCCAGGTATTCCCGGATTCGGGGATCGTCCTTCTTGGCGTCAACGAATGATTGAACCAAATCCGCACGAAGCTTGTCATCAAACTTGATCTTCTCCCCCTGGGAAAGCATCCGGGAAAGCTCGAAAGCCGCCTGCCAGCGTCTTTCGGTGCTGTCGCTTTTCAATTCCTGCAGATATTGACCGGCGGTCTTGGGGTGCTGAAGGGCGAAGGTACCCAAAAGAAAAATCCCAAGGGCCACGGCCACAATTCCCGCGGGAACGATGAAGAGTTTGAGGAAAAGGGAAAAACCCGTTTCGGGGGCGTAGAGCGGGGGCTCATTGCTCCCTCCCTGCGGAGATTTCGCGGAAATTTCAGGCATCACAGACTCCTTAAAAATAATTGTACGGGCGATCCTTGAGATCGCCCCATTTTTTAATTTTTCAACCGGGCGACCACAAGGTTCGCCCCTACAATTGGTTTACTTTTTCTTCGAAAAAGCGTAATCGTCGTGAATCTTCAAATCGAACCCCTCAACCTCCGGGTTAAAAGGCAGTCCCCGGTAAATGCCCCTGCAGGAATAACATATAAGAATGTCACCCAGCCCAAAATAAAGAAACAGGTCCACAAGGGCCCCCGCCACCAAAATCGCGAACCCAACTTTTAAATTATCCTTAACCACCAAAAAAATGAGGGCCAGCCCGAGAATAAACGCCGTGATCCAAAGACCCAGCTTGGTGTTGAAGTCTTTCTGCCGGTAAAATTCCGAGCAACTGCAGATGCCGCAACGGGCCAAAGCGCCCTGAGCGTCCAGTTCCCCCTCGCCGGAGGCCTGCCTCCCCTTTCCACAGCGCTTACAGGGAACAAGGCCCTTCCTGGGAAGTTCCGAAAGGAAAATGCCGTTTTCACACTCAGGACAAAAAGTATTTATCTCCACCTTAAACCCCTTTACCGCAGAGCCGCAGAGTTAAAAATGTTAAAACATTTGATTTCATTCCGCGGTCTCCGCGGTAAACAGCCTTTGCTTAAAATGGAATACCAGTGCGCAAGGTTAAATATATTCCCATTCCCTCGCCCATCATCGTGCAAACCATCGCGGCGTAAAGAATTCCCGTGGCCGACTGGGTGGATTTCATTTTCACCGTCGCCCAAATCCAATAGGACAATCCCAACGGAACCAGCAGGCCCCAACTTACCCGAAAAAGAATAAAGATGGACTCTTGGTTTATCCGTTCGAAAAAATGATTTGGTCCCTGCTCCAGGGAATGCGTGAAATAAAAAAAACCAAATGTCAATTTCAGGGCCGTCCAAACCGTAAGAAGGATATAGAGAGCGGAATAACGCTTCAAGGGTTCTATGGAAAGTTTCGGGGTCACCAAATACCAATGCCCCAGCATCATGGCAAGGGTTACCGCTCCGAGCGCCAGGGCGGAGGAGACGGCGTTCAACGCGAAAAACAATAAGGGATTAAACCCGGGTTCCAGCCAGGGCAAATAGCCGATGGAAACCAGGCCGGCCCCGACCGCTAGGACAAAACATCCCCAAAGAAACCACCGAACTCGAATTTTCAGCGCGATGGTGAAACACAGGGTAAAAAAAAGGGAGAATGCGAGAGCCCAGGTTGATTTTTGGAAATTCCCGCTAAAGGAGGACCCCATATAAAGGGACAAACCCAGAGCGACCGTTTGAAGGGACACGCAGGCGAAACCAAAAAAACGGTAGAACCCCTGCCCCGCTTCCTGGAGCCGAACCACCGGCAAAAGTACCAGACATCCCCAGGCGAAATAGGAAATATAGAGAAAAGCGATCCGGGAAATCATTCGGCCTCTTCCATGAAATTTTTAAGAGGTCATTGTAGGGCAGGAAACCATAAAGTTCTATTGGGTTCCGGTCGACGAAAGGAAAGATTGAAAACAATTGTTCCGAGGAGGGGGAATTGGGGGGGGATAAGTTTTTTACCTGACCATTGAAATCTTGGCCAGGGTGAACTTCAGGGAGGCCAAATCATCCTCCTTCAGGGCCAAAAAATGCACACCGCTTCCATTATTATTCGACCATACCACCTCGGCAAAAGCGGATATGTTGACAGGAAATTCCGGAAGCGAAAAATTCATGGACATGATGCTTCCCAAATTTAATTTTTCCTCGGAGGAAATAAACATGCCTCCCAAACTGGCGTCCAGGGTTTTCGAATTTATCTCTCTTTTTCGCAACTCGGAAAGGTTGGTCATTCCCATGGGGTCCTCAATCAAACGGATTTTTAGTGGTATCTGGATGGATACCCTTGGATGAATTCTTTTTTCAACAAATTGGTTGGATTCCATCCCCATCCCTCCTCTTCATGATCAACACTACTTAAGGACAATCACATCCCGGGTCAGGTGGCCATCCGGCTGTTGAATAACAATGAAATAGGGGGCGTTACCCACCATTTCCCCATTTCGATTCCGCCCATCCCAATAAACTCTGTAATTCCCAGCCCCTTTGCTTTCATCCACCAATTTGATGACCTCTTCACCCAGGAGGTTGAAAACCGCGACCATGACCCGTCCCGGGTTCACCACCTTAAAATCCAACCCCAAAGGCTTGGTGAGGGGGTTGAAAAAGTTGTCATCCAAATAAAGGGCAAGAGCTGGGGTGGGGGTGGAAGTCACGGAGCCTGTGACCGTCGGCGTTAGGGTACTGGTCGGGGTGGGAGTAATGGTCGGAGTTTGGGAAGGCGTGGAAGTCCAGGTAAAAGTTAAAGTGGATGAAGGCGTGAAGGTGTTGGTGAAAGTGGAAGTAAGCGTAGGGGTTCTTGTGGGGGTTGGCGAAGGTGAAGCCGTAGCGGTGAGGGACGCTGTAGGCGTCATCGAATTCGTCGGGGTATTTGTCGCGGTTCTCGTTGGGGTCGCCGTGGAAGAATTCGTTGCGGAAGGTGTGGCCGTTAGAGTCGAAGTGTTCGTGGATGTGTTGGAGGAAGTTGGGGTGACGGTTAGGGTGGGTGTGCGGGTAGGCGTGTTGGTCGAGGTCGGTAAAAAAGTAAGGGTAAAGGTGAGTGTTGGAACAAGCGTCAAGGTATTCGTGGGGGTATTGGTGGGAGTGTCTGTCGCTGAGTTGGTAGAGGAAGGAATAGGGGTATTCGTTTGGCTGTTCGTCGGGGTGTTTGTGGGCGTTTTCGTGGGCGAGAGGGTGGCACTGTTGGTTGAAGTTGCGGTGACAGTATTCGTCATCGTCCCGGTTCCGGTATTCGTGGGGCTATTGGTAGGAGTAATGGTCGGACTATTCGTGGGTGTCCTCGTGGAGGTATTGGTCGGTGAAACAGTCGCGCTATTCGTTGGACTTGGCGTCGGAGTGAACGTGGCCGTCGGGGTAGGCGTAGGTGAATCCGTTGGGGTTTTGGTTGGGCTAAGGGTCGGGGAGTTGGTCGCAGTTGTCGTTGAAGTAAAGGTCGGCGTTTGAGTGGGGGTTTGGGTAGGAGTCCCCGTCGATGATGGAGTGGGGGTACTAGACGGAGAGTTTGTGGCGGTACAGGTTGGTGTTAGGGTCGGACTATTAGTGGAGGTTATGGTTGGGGTAAAACTGGGGGAATTGCTGGGGGTTTGTGAAGCTGAAAAGGTAGAAGTGGTCGTCGGTGTTGAAGTGGGGCTCTTGGTTGGCGTGATCGTGGGAGTAACGCTTGGCGTATTCGTCGGACTGTTGGAAGACGTAATCGTGGGCGACGAGGTGGGTGTTATGGTGGTTGTGTTGGTCGCCGAAGAGGTGGGTGTTCGGGTTGGGGTATGGGTGGCTGTATTGGGTGGAGTCGAGGTGGGTGTGCGGGTAGGCGAATTTGTTGGAGTCGGGGTTGAGGTTTGAGTGGGAGAGTTCGTCGGCGTAAAGGTGGGTGTGGGCGAGAAGCCGGTGGAAATGGTTTGAATACTTGCGTTATTGATGGAAGAGGCCGGCACGCCCCCCGAAAACTGCAGGGAAAACCCGGATGCCGTTACCGACATTTGAAAAGTCCGGCCGTTGGTGGGGCTGGCGGAAATGTCCGCCGTCACGAACAACGCGTCGCCATTAAAAACCATTTGGGGGACATATCCCGTGGATTGAACCCATCCCACCCCCTGTTTTTTGGCGGTATCAGCCAAAATAGCCGTGCCGGAATTAAAAGGACCCCCTCCCCGTTGAATCCACAGTTTCAAAGCGGACGCGTCCGAGGGGGATGTCGCGTTTCCAAGGTTTGCAATGGAATAAGCGTTGATCGTGTCCGAGCTTCCGTTGACCACCAGATCCAAAATAGGGTTGTTGAGGGTGTTGGTGTAAACCATGGCGTTGGAAACATCCACCAGATTAAAACTGGTGGTGGGCGGGCTGGCGATCGTTTGAATGCCGGCGTTGGTTAAGGGGGTCCCCGGAAAATTACCTCCATATTGAAAGCTTACACTGGAGGCATTCACCCCGAACTGACAGGTGTTTCCCACCGCGGCTCCCGGTACCACATCGGCGGTCACGTAAAGACCGTCCCCGCTCAAAACCTTGTTGATGCCGGTGAATTGCCATTGGCGGCCGCCAACCCTTGTCAGGCCTCCCACATTAACGGCCGACGACTGGACAAAGGCTCCGCCTCCCTTTTGATACCAGAGGGTCAGGTTTTGCAAATCTCCCGATTCATCGGCGGTCCCGGAACTATTGTTCAGGTTCAGGGTCTCGAGCACATCGGCGTTGGTGGCCGCGACACTCAACTGGTAAACCAGGTTGGTGTTGCTGTTCTGGTAATAATTGGCCGTGGGGACATTCACCAGGGAAAGCCCCGTCACCATCCCGGGCGCCGTGATGGTTTGGGTGTTGGGATTGTTTTGCGAGGAGGAGGGAAATGTTCCTGAGTTGAAACTGAAGGAATTGGTGGGCGCCTGGAAAACACAGGTCCGGCCGACTATCGCGCCTAGAGCGATATCCACCGTCACATAAAGCCCGTCCCCATCGGCGACGCTCCATTGGAGGGATGAAAGATTCTGCCAACTGCCGGAGGTAATTTGGCTCAGGTTTCCCACTAAAACCGCGCTGGCTGCCGAAAAGGGTCCGCCTCCCTGCTGGTACCACAAATTGACCGAGGTAATGTCGCTTCCACCCAGAGCCGACCCAACGTTATTAATTTGAACGGTGTTAAGCAAATCGCCGCCGCTGGCGGTTACGGAAACCTGATACACCAGCGCGTTGGTTTCTCCCGGCATGAGGACATCGGCCGGCACGGGGACCATGTTGACACCATTAATGGTCCCGGCCTGAATGGTCAGGATGCCGGTATTGGCTTTGGCGAGGCTGGGCAAAGTTGTTGATCCGAACTGGTAGGCATTGGCCGGGGTTTGAAACTGAATTGTGCGCCCTCCCGTGGCGCCAGGCTTCAAGTCCACCGTGACCCATAACCCATTGTTGTTATCGATGCTCCACTGGAAAGGGGTCCCGTTTTGCCACTGGGTGCTGGTCAACATGTTCAGGTCTCCCACATAGGTGGCGAGAGAGGTGTTAAAACTCCCGCCCGAGTTGGCGGGTTGATCCCAGAATTTCACCTCGGCGATGTCGGTCCCGTCCAGGGCCGTTCCCAAATTATTAACCAGGGCGTATAGAAGCGGATCGGGCCCGGAAGCGAGGACTTTTAAATGAAATACCGGAAAATTAACCGCGCCGGGTGAAACCGTACCGGTTTTAATATTGTTAAGTGTCAGGTTGGTGGCTCCGCCCGTTTGAATTGTTTGAATACCGGTGTTGATGATGGAAGCCGGCGGAAAAACGCCCGAAGAAAAAACACACCCATTAGCAGGAACCTGGGATTGAATGGTACGGCCGCTGATCGCGCCGGTCGGAATATCCATGGTCACGAAGATTTTTCCGTTCGCGGTGACCGGAAAACCATAAGCGGCGGAATTGTTCCAGCTGTTGGGGGAAGCGGCGGGCACAACCCCAATCAAGGTTGCCTTCGTGGGAGAAAATTGCCCGGAAGACACCTGGTACCAAACCCGAACATTGGTAATGTCGGTGTTGGTAACAGCGTCCCCAAGATTTGTAAGAGTGATATTGTTGAAGGTATCAGGACTCGAAATCGTGACAGCAAGGCAAATGACGGGGTTCTCAATGGAGTTCGCGGCGATATTGCGGTTCGTTTGGTTGACAAGAGACACACTGCTGACACCTTGGCTTTGCGCCAAGGAAGCAAAGAGAAAAAAAATCAGAAAATAAATCGGCTTCAGCCGACTCTTAAAACGTTTCATGGATCTGGCCGGCTTTGGTCACAAATCAGGCAGAAATATATAGAAAAAAATGTTGATCGCCAAAATTAGTGCGGTAATTTGAAGACCGGATATTAGCACAAAGCCTTAACGTCGGTGGAGGAGCTTTAACAATTTTTATAAGATTTTAGGGAAAACATTTTACTTGAGGGCACTATTCAAATATTGGTTCGGAAAAGCGCTTCCAACCAGCCAAATAAGGGAAATTAAAAAAACAGGAGAACAAACACTGGGAAATTTTCGGTTTTAAAAGTCGGTTGGGGAGTGAAAGATCCGATCCCGTAAATTAACGGCGGGAAGAAACCTTTGTGAGGGTATTCTTCAGGGTGTTCATATCCTCATCCTTGAGCGCCAGGAAATGAATTCCACCCCCATTGTTGTTGGACCAAACCACCTCCGCGAAGGCGGAAAGATAGGAAGAAACCTCGGGGAGCGTGAAGTTTATTGACATAATGCTGCCCACGTTTAATTTTTCATCGGCGGAAATAAACATCCCGCCTAAACTCGCGTCCCTGGTTTGGGAGGCAATTTCCTTTTTTCGCATTTCGGAAATGCTTCCTATTCCCATGGGATCCTCGATCAGGCGGTATTTGACCGGCAATTGAATGGGAACCCTGGGACTTACACGCTTTTCCACGAACATGCTTTCCTTTGACATTCAATTCTCCTTTTAAAAGTTATCCACATCCAAACCACTTACCGGGCGGAAATAAAAATCGTTTTTAGCCCTCCCCATAGATAAATCCGATCGAGACATTAAACAGGCTTAAAACCATAACTTAAATCGGTTAAAAGAAGGGTGTTGTCTGAATACGGTCAAAATCTTACCATAAAATAAAACGTTAAAGCCCTAGTTTTAACGTTTTTATAAGGGGTTTGGTAAAACAGTTAACCAAAGTTAATTTTGAAATTTGTCAGGAAGGAGGAAAAATAATTTTCAATAACCGGACGGCCCCGTCTGGTTATTGAAAATATTCCACGCATAACTGTATGGCAAACTTTCCTAAGATTAAACCCGCACAACGCCTTCTGCTTTATTTATTTTTCTTCCAACAACTTTTGAAATTTTTCCCTCCAGGAAGGGATAAGAGACTTAATTTCCAGATATTCCAAAATAATTTTTTTGCCCGTAGGAGCCTTCAAATCCATTTGAAACATTTCGGCCACCGAAAGTAAAACTTTTTCCCGCGCGACGAGTTTCAATTTCTGGTCAATATCGATTAGACCTTCCTTGATAACCCTGAAATAAACCCCCGGCCTTTTTGATTCCGTGAACATTTCCACCATTTCAGGATCATTGAACTTTATCCCCAGCTTAAAACAAGGAAACCTGGGCTGAGCGGCCTGGAGAACAGCCTCACCCACCTCGAAGGTATCCCCGATGTAGATCTGGTCCTCGGGCAAATGATCAATCAACAGGTTTTCGCCAAAGGCCCCGTAATCAAAAGAATCATTCGGCCGCCTCTGGTGCCACCAGGGGTAGGCGTCAAAAGAATAGGCGTAGACAGCCTTGTCCACCCCGCCATGAACCGCGAGATCAGCCTGTCGGTCACCCTCAAGATTGAGTTTCGCCACCCGGACGGGACCCTTTACCGGCTTTTTAAAAATCCCGGTCGAAACACTTCTTTCTTTGAAGGCAACTTCCTGCGG
>JAHFCG010000090.1 GCA_023249615.1 candidate division FCPU426 bacterium
TATACCCTCCCAAAGGTCATCCACGCCCATGATCGCAAGGGTCCTTCCCTTTCGTTTGTGGTAAATGGCCTGGTTTCGAAGAACTTTAATGCCATCCTTTTCCAGGGCTTTCCTCACCCCTTCCCCGTCAGACCAAAAGTCGTGGTTCCCTAGGAGGGCGTAAACCCCCAAAGGAGCCTTCATCCCCTTGAATAGTCCCTGGAGAGCCGGGACATGTTTTTGAAAGGAGATAAAATCCCCCGTCAGGGCAAAGAAATCCGGCTTCAGCTTCCTGGCCGCCTCAACCAGAATCCCCAGGTAATCCAAATTGATATATTTCCCGTAATGGATATCCGAAATCTGAACCAGGGATAGCCCTGAAAACTCCTTGGGCCAGCTGGGCAGTTTGACCTCGTATTCCGTGATTTCGGGCTGGTAAATCTGGTTCTCAAAACCGACATATTTTAAAAAAGGAAGGGGCGCCTTGAAGCGGGGGGGAATTTTTAAATCAACCTGTTTCAACATCCGGCTCTCGACAGGTTTCTTGAGGAAGGTGACCCAAAAAGAAAACTCCAGCCAATAAGCAATAACACTCATCCCCGTCGCAAGGGAGAAAAACTTCCAACCAAGCGGGAGGTTTTGCCAGGCCGGGTAGGTAAAATCCCATTGATGGGAGAGCAGAACGCTCGGGATGATTTGAACCACCAGGGTTATAACCGTCCAAACCATGGTCCAAAGGGTTTCGGTAACGCGCCATCGGGGGCGAAAACCGATGCGGTTGGTGAGATAAATGAAAATTTGAAATTGGAAAATCAGGTAAACCCAGAAAAGGAAATGATTGAACATCTAATTAAAAATGAACAATGCAAAATGAATAATTATGGTTGAAATATTTTTCTCTCATTTTTCATTCTTCATTGAAAATTTTACATTTGGTTTCTAGTGGTTCATTTCTTCGAGTAAGCGCTGGCTCAGTTCCTCAGCCGAAACGGTGGCAACACCCAGCTTCTCAACCTCAATGCCCGCGGCGTAATTGGCCAATGCCGCCGCCTGAAGCAGGGTCGCGCCAGCGGTCAAGGCCAGGGTAAGAGTCGCGATAACGGTATCGCCCGCGCCGGAAACATCGAACACTTCGCGCGCGACGGTTGGAATCGTCCTGACCGGTTGGTTCGGTTCAAACAGGGTCATCCCATGTTCGCTTCGGGTCAGCACCACGGACTTGCATTGGAGCCGTTTCAAAACCTTGAACCCGATGGTTTCAAAATTTTGGCCCACCGCTTCCGGGCCCAGAGCCTCGGTGACTTCCTTCATGTTGGGCTTCATGACTGTAACGCCCTTGAACTCGAAAAAATTACTGAACTTGGGGTCTACCGTGATTATTTTTTTCTTGGCGCGAGCAAAAGCAACCAGCTTTCGAATCACCCTAGCGGTCAACAGACCCTTGTTGTAATCCTCAAAAATTACCCCGTCGGAGGTTTGAATTTCCTTCATGGCTTTTTGAATTACCTGTTTTTGTTCCTTGTCCGAAAGGGCGGATTTGACCTCCCGATCGATGCGAACCACCTGCTGGGTATTGGCGATGACCCTGGTTTTTTCCGTCGTGGGCCTTCCGAAAAGGGCCAAAAGACCCGAGGTGTTCACCCCGTAGGTCTTCAACTCCTTCACCAGCTCCTTGCCGGCCGAATCACGCCCGGTGGTACCGATAATGGAAGCTTCCCCGCCAAGGGCTGTGATATTGCAGGCAACGTTGGCGGCCCCGCCCGGCATCTTGCGGTCCTTTTCGCTGATCTCAACCACGGGAATGGGGGCTTCGGGTGAAATCCGGGCCACATTTCCATGAATATAAACATCCAGCATGACATCCCCCACGACGACGATCTTTTTCTTTTGGAGCCCGCCAATGAGGGACAACAGTTCGGATTTATCCACGGAGGCAAGGGCTGAATTGCTTTTGGCGGCAGAAGCGGGGTGTTTGATGGGTTTCATGAAAGGCATTTTAACGCCCGCTTTTGATTTTATCTAGGCACATTCATATAAGTCACATCTCAGATTAACAAAAATTCTTAAAACGCACCCCTCACCCTACCCTCTCCCGCAAGGGGCGAGGGTTTTGAATACGAATTACCCTCTCCATCGAGGGGAGAGGGCTGGGTGAGGGTGAAGTGAGATAATTCTTCATAGGTAAAGCAACCAAGTAAATCTCTTGAACGGTATCCCCAAGCCAATAATAATAAACCCGTGCCAAAGAAACCTTCCCCCGCGGGATTCAAAAAATTCCCTCTCCCCCCCCAGCAGGCGAAAACATTTCCACTTCCGGCGATTATTTTTTTTCTTGGTTCGATTTTTTTATTCCGCTTGGCCTTCGGACTAGCCACGGAAATTTGGTTCATTGACCAGCAGCAAATTTATCTTCTGGGTTTGAAGTTTTTCACCACCGGCCAATGGCCTTATTTTGGCCCTGATGTCGCGGCCAATATCCAATTGCCCGGAGCCTTACAGGGCCTGGTCGTCGGCCTCCCCCTCTTCCTGCTCCCAATCCCCGAAGCGCCTTATATCTTCCTGGCCATTCTTTCCTTTTCCAGCCTTTCCTTATTGGCCTGGTACATTTCCAAACGGCTGCCTCAATTTCCCCCTTGGATCATTTGGACCTGGGTCCTGACGGCGCCCTGGGTGATGAACTGGTCCACCAATATTGACAACGATTCCTACGCCTTGACGGGGGGAATTTTGTTTTTCATTGGTTTTATTGAAACCATACCAGCCCTTCGTCGCAACCTTGTCCCCTCCACCCTTGCCAACCTTATGATGGGTTTTGGCCTTTTGTGGACCGCTCAATTTCACATGTCTTACGTGATTCTTTTTCCTTTTTTAATCTTTTCGGCCTTTCAACAGATAAAAACTGCCGGGCCACCTTTTCTTAAATCACTTTTCTTTTTCACCCTTGGCGCCCTCGCCTCCGGAATCTTTATCATCCCAACGCTTTTGAAACACGGGCTTTCCCAGGGACTTGGCGGGTCAGGAAACGCCATCGCCTTTAACCCGGAAAACTTTGGAAGTTTTTTTACCATTCTGGCCCGGTTTCTTTGCCTTGCCAGCTGCGAGGTTCCCCGGTTCATTGGGGCCAATAGCTCCGAACGTTGGGCCTACTTGGATGAAAACCTAAAGGTTGCCCCCTTTGTGGTAACCGCGGCCATCCTGGGATTTCTTCAGATCCTAACCTTGTTCCTCTCGGCCTTCCGTTTGAGGCATCCGCAAAAAGATTGGGCCGCGGTGAAACTTTTAACTTTTTTAACCTTTCTACTCATTTACATCAGTTTTCTCTTCGCCATCAAAACCCCCGCCGCCCATACTTACTACATCACCCTTCCCATCGTCATGATTTACGCCTTTTATGTCTTTAGTCCCTGGACCTCAAATAAAAAATTCCTGACGGCGGTAAAGATACTTTTGATTTGCAACATTGTTTTTCACCTGGGGTTGGCCATCCACAATCTCCCTGTCAAATCGCTTTATAAGGACAGAGGGACCTTCGTAAAGGCTATCGGGGAGAAGAACTACCATTTATTGGGGGAGAGACGGCCGAATACGCTTTATTAGCGTCCGGTTAATTTCGGCAGGTTGGCGTCCAGCAAATCCACATCAATACTTCCAATGACGATTCCGCTTTGAATTTTCACAGGCATGTGACGCTCATCAGCCGTGATCCAGATGTCCATCTCCTCGTTGTTGCGGAAAACAGTACCCTGTTGAATCAGGGGCCGCACCTTGAAACAGTCAAAGGTCCCCGCCGGAACCGTTATTTTTTCCCTTTTTCCAACCTTCACGATCAGACGGTAGTTTTTCCCGCCGGACTGGGTCGGAACCTCATAATTTTTACCCTCCGAGAGAGGCAAAAGACGGTAGTAATAAAAACAGGAAATTATGTCCTGCGTAAAGGGCGGCACCGCCAGGGTTTCAGGAGGGTCAGCGTTGTGAACCCGGATCATTTTGTGTTTTAACTGGTCATAGGTTTCCAAATTATGGGCCGTATAGTTGCCCTCGTGGACATTGTTCTCGAATTTCCAGCTAAGAAAATCCACAGTGTCGAAGTAGCTGGTTTGCACATCGCTCACGGGGTAAAGGCCGGTCAGGGGGAAAACCGAGTTGGCCCTAATAATCAATGGGGTGCAGGGCCGCCCGTTCACAGGGGTGTAATTCCCCACCTCCAAACTGGCGTAGCCCCCCAAAATCCCAAGGGCCCTGATCTCAAATTTCAAAACCTCACCTGGGCCAAAAGCGTTATTTCCCTTTGGTCTGGCAACCTTGTCGATATTTTGAAGATCGGCGGGGGTCGCGGCGACCGGAGTGGAGGTTGGTGTTTCCGATTTATTTTTGAGGCCTTGTTTAACTTTTGGCGCCGTCGAAACCGCGGGGGTCGGGGAGGGTTTGCTTTTTTTTACGATTGGTTTTTCCGGAACGGCTTTCGCGGCCGTTTCTTGGGAATTGGGAAAATAAACCGGATTGATGATTTTCAGTTTGGTCCCGGCCCTCAGGGAGGATTTTAGACTCAACCCGTTGGCCGAGGCGATTTTTCCCGCCTTGGAAGCTTTTCCGTAATAAGCCTCCGCGATGGAGGCAAAGTTATCCCCGCCCTGAACCACATATTCCACCTCTATCCTTCCATTCATTTCCCTGGAAAGAGAGGCTGTCGGCGGGGCTTTTTCAGTCTGGCTCGAGGAATAGTGGGTGCCCCCCTGGGCAACAAACAACAAAGTGCAGCCCTGGAGCAAAGGAAAACAAAGAAAAAAAGCAACCAACCATAATCTTGGCCGCGAATTGACGCGAATATTCGCCAATAAAACAAAAAACCTTAAACCTTTTAAATTTTCATTCGCGTTCATTCGCGTCAATTTGCGGCGGATTTTTGGGTGGGCCATGCGCCTATCTTACTGGGGTTAGTTGGGGATTCAAGGCTCCCGGCTGGCGCCTTCCTTTTCCAATCTCGGCAGGGTTGCGTCAAAAAGGACGGCTTCCACATGACCGATAAAAATGGCGCTTCGCACCAAAACCGGCATATGGCGGGCATCGTCGGTAAGCCAGATATCAATTTCATCCGTGTTTCGGAAAACCGTCGCGTAGCGGACATGAGGCTTCACCAAAAGACAGTCGTAGGTTCCCGTGGAAGTCGTGATCCTCTCCCTTCGGATGACTTCAACAATCAGGTTATAGTTTCTTCCCTCCGCCTGGGTGGGGATGGAATAATTTTTTCCCACCACCAGGGGCAGAAGACGGAAATAGTAAAAACAGGAGATGATGTCCTGGGTAAAAGGCGCGGCGTCAACTTCCTCCGGGGTCTTTCCCGCTTGGGTTCGGGTTACCTTGTGCCGTACCTGGTCAAACAACTCCAGGTTCTGGGCCTGGTGCTTTCCCTCTAGGACGTCATTCTCGAATTTCCAGGGGATGAAATCCACGCGGTCAAAAAAACTGGTCTGTATGTCCTTCACCTGGAAAAGGGCGCTGAACGGAAAAGCCGTCCTGGCCCGGGCGGTTAGGGGCAAACAGGACCGGCCCTTTACGTTGGCCGGTTCACCGATCTCCAGGGTTCCATATCCACCGACCATCCCAAGAGCCTTCACCTGAAAAATTAGCTTTTCGCCGGGCCCAAAGGACTTGTTCACCCTAGGCCTGGAAACCAGGGTAATGTTTTCGGGGGTCATGTCGCGGTGGGAAACAGGGCCGACGCCCTCTTCTTTTTTGGCGGAAATTTTCTCGGTTTTATTTTCAGCGAAATCCTTGGGATTCGGGAAATTAACCGGGTCGGTAATTTTTAAAACCATCCCATTTTTCAAGGGACTCTCAAGCGTCAATCCATTAGCCTCGGCTACCTTTTGGGCTTTAGAAGTCTTTCCGTAATAAATCACGGCAATGGATTTAAAAGTGTCCCCTTCGCGAACCTTGTATTTCAATACCACGGCTTTGGCTAATTGGTTTTTAAGGGAGGGGGAAGAGGGTCTAGTCGGGGCTTTCTTTTCAGCGTAATGAGTGCCGCCCTTGGCGACAAAAAGAAGGGTACATCCCTGGAGGAACGACAAAAAAATCAACAAAAGCCAAAAACTTTTCACCACAGAGACGCGGAAGTCGCAGAGAACGACAAAGCATTTTTGTTTTCCAAACACAATATTCATCCCTTTCGGTTTTTTCTCTGCGTCCTCTGCGCCTCTGCGGTAAATATTTGGTTTGTGATTTATTTCTTTTTCTTCGGAAGATATTTTTCCATGGCCCGAAAGACCTCGGCCACCGTGATGGCGTCCATGGGATCGTGCTTGGAACAATGACCCGTCAAACAATCGGGGCATTTCAGGGCCCTGGGCATCAAAACGGTCGATTTGTTCCCCCACGGGCCCCATCTCACCGGGGTCGTTTCAGGAATGGGACAAAAAAGGGATACCGTCGGGGTTCCCACCGCCGCGGCTAGGTGCATGGTGCCAGTGGAACCCGAAAGGAAACATTCGGCGCCGGCGTAAACCGCCGCCAAATGCCTCAGCCCGCATTCCCCGATCAAAAGAACCGGCTTTTGCTCCGGTGGAAGGGACCCATGGTGGGTGGTGACTTTGGAAATCAGGGGCGTCTCGTCGGGCCCAGCGGTAATGATCACTTTCACTTTTTCCTGTCCCGCGAGATGAGCCACAATTTGGCCGTAGAGGATGGGGTTCCAGTTGAGGGCGGAACCTTTGTGCCCCGGATGAACCACCACATAGGGGGAGCCGGGGCGGATTCCCTTTTCCGTTAATAAATCCCTGACGTATTCCCGTTCGTTATCGGTCAGGGGAAAATCAATTTTAAGATTCCCTGGTTCGATGCCAAGGGGCCGAACCATATCGAGGTTATATTCCACCTCGTGGCGGTCGCATTGGGAGCGGTGGATGCTTACCTTTTGATTGAACAGAAAGCTGTACCAGCGGTAAGCCGTTCCGATCCGGACGGGAATTCCCGCCAGCCAGGCGGCCAGGGCCAGTTTGGGGCGGGGGTAGAGGGCGATAAAAACATCCACTTTCAAATCTTTGAGGCGTTTGGCGAGTTGAAGATCGCTTTCTTCCTGTTCAAAAAGCTCCACCGAATCAATGGCCGGGTGTCCCTGGACAATTTCCTGGGCGTAAGGACTCACCAAAGCCGTCAGGCGGGTCCCGGGATAGGACTCCTTCAAGGTTTGAAAAACCGGCAGGGACAAGAGGAGGTCGCCGATTTTGTCGGTGCGGGAAATCAAAATATGACGGGGGAAATTGGTGTTCAAATTATGTTTTCTCCCCGTCAATTTAAAAACTGTAGGGGCGATCCTCGTGATCGCCCAAAGACTGGGCGAACGCAAGGTTCGCCCCTACAAATTCATTTCCCATACTTCTCAAGAATTTCCTTGATGAGATTCTTTGACGCGTGGTCCTTGGGGTCCCCCACCACCGCCACCTTGCCTCCGAAGGACGCCATGGTGTCCTTTTCCGGAATGCTTTCGGTCGTGTAATCGGTGCCCTTGGCCTGAATGTGGGGTTTGAGCTTAAGCAGGAGCTGTGTCACGGTATCGTCTTCAAAAGGGGTAATGAAATCGACCATTTCGAAGGCCGATAAAATCCCGAGGCGGTCTTCGAGAGGAAGCAGCGGCCTTTCCTTGCCCTTCAAACGCCGGATGGAATCGTCGGAATTGATCGCCAGCACCAGCACATCACCGAGGGCCTTCGCGCCCCGCAGATAACGAACATGACCCACATGAAGCATGTCAAAACAGCCGTTGGTAAAAACGACCTTTTTGCCCTGAGCCTTGAGAGCCTCAAGCTTTTTCGCCAGTTCGTCATGATTTAGGATTACTTGCGCCATTTCAACCCCGAAAACTTTTTTTACCACCAAGGACACCAAGTTCACCAAGACTGCGATAATCTAATTTTAATTTTTGATCTTCAACAAAAAAATTTTGACTAGAAGGCCTTTTCCGTCTTGGTGTACTTGGTGCCCTTGGTGGTTACATGCCTGTCTTGAGGGCCTTCAAAATTTCATCCTGTGTCACCGTGGCCGTTCCCCTTTTCGCCACCACCAAACCCGCCGCGACTGTCGCCAGGGAAGCGGCCAAAGTTAAATCCGCCCCGGCGGCCAAGGCCAAGGTCGCGGTTATGGCCACCGTATCCCCCGCGCCCGTGGGATCGACGGGCTGTTCAATTCCAAATACCGGCAAATGGGTAACCCCGCCTTTGGTGTCAAACAAACTCATGCCCTGCGGACCCCGGGTGATCATGACCTGGCATTCCAGCCTTTTTTGAAGCGTTTGCCCCGCCCGCAAAAGACTTTCATCATCCAGAATTTTTAAACCCGCGGCGGGCCCGGCCTCCGCGACATTGGGTGTAATTAAGGAAACTCCCCGGTATTCGTCAAGATGGACATGGGAATCGACCGTAACCACCTTGCCCGCGAAGGCGGAAAGAAGGGACCGTCTTACTCCCTCTGTTAAAACTCCAAGGCTGTAATCGGAAATAAGAAGCGCGTCCATTTTGGGAGCGAGCGCGGTGATACGGGCGATCAGTTTCGCCTCAACCTGTTTCGAGACATCCTTATCGTCGATCTTGTCCATTCGGATGACCTGTTGTTTCGCGGTATGGTGCGCGCCCGCCATGATCCGGCATTTCACCGTGGTGTGGCGGTGCTTCACGGTCACCAGGCCTGAAACATCGGCTTTTTTCATCTTGAAGTAATGAAGAAGTTTTTGACCCTGTTCATCCTCACCCACCACTCCCAGGGGAAAAACCTTTGCGCCCATATCCACCGCGTTGTTGGCCGCGTTGGCCGCCCCGCCCGGCATAAAGTCCGTATGGGAGAATCGAAGAATCAGGACGGGGGCTTCCCGGGAAATTCGCTCCGTGTCCCCGTAAACAGCCTCATCCACCATCATGTCGCCCGCGACCATCAGGTTTATTTTCGGGAATTTCCTCAGCAGGGCTGGACCTTTGGTCGAGAACTGGGAAGAAAAGTTTTGTTTTTTCATTTCAAACCCTTCGAGGAAACAATTTTTCGCACCGCGCTTAACAAATTCGGAACCACTTCTGAACCCTTAATGGGGCGGGCCGCCAAAACCTTCGCGCTCTTCCTGCCCTTGCCAGTCCGAACCAGGAACCCACCCGCCAGCTTGGCGCTTTTTGCCAGGAGAAGATCATCGATTTTGTCGCCCACCATGAAACTCCGCTTCAAATCCACCGGATAAAGTTTGGCCGCTTCCTTAACCATTCCCGGAGCGGGTTTTCGGCAGACACAAACCCGGCTCAATGATTTTACGTTTCCTTGGGGGTAATGGGGGCAATAAAAATACCGGTCGATTTTTGCTCCCCGGGATTTCAACAGGGATTGTATTTTTTGATTGGCCTTTTTAACGGAACTTTCCGGGAAATAACCCCGGGCCACACCCGACTGGTTCGAAACCACGAATAGGTAAAACCCCGCCTCACGCAATAACTTCAGGGCCTTTACGGCGTCAGGAAATAACTTGATCTGGGAAACCTTGCTTAAAAAACCCGCGTCATGAATCAAGGTGCCGTCGCGATCCAAAAACACGGCGGGCTTACGCTTTTTCTTAACACGAACCACGGCAACCCCTTTTTAGCCAAAGATGCATGGGATGAATACAGATATCCGTTTTTTGCTTAAAAACATATTAAGATTTTAAGTCTGTCCCATCCCATAAATCCCATTCATCTGTGGCAAATTATTCTTTCGTTTCATCCGTGGTTCTGAACTGCATCCGGTAAAGCTTGGCGTAAAGACCCTTTTTCGCGACGAGATGATGGTGTCGTCCCTGCTCCACGATCCGCCCTTTATCAATGACGAGAATCCGGTTGGCCTTCCGGACGGTGGAAAGCCGGTGCGCGATCACCAGCGTGGTACGGTGTCCCATCAGCTCGTTCAGGGCCTTCTGAACCAATTGCTCGCTCTCCGTATCGAGGGCGGAAGTCGCCTCGTCCAAAATCATGACGGGCGGGTTCTTTAAAATTGCCCGGGCGATGGCCAGGCGCTGTCTCTGGCCCCCGGAAAGGCGGATACCCCGGTCGCCGATCATGGTGTTGAAACCTTGCGGGGTGTTGTCGATGAATTCCTTGGCATAGGCCGCCTTGGCGGCTTCCTGGACATCCCAGAAGGAGGCCCCGGGCCTTCCGTAAGCGATGTTTTTCATGATGGATTCGTGGAAGAGGATGGTTTCCTGCGTCACGATGCCGATGTGGGCCCTTAGGGAAGCCAACTTGATTTTGGAAATATCCTTCCCGTCCCACAAAATCTGGCCCGAGGTGGGTTGGTAAAACCTTGGAACAAGGTCCACCAGCGTGGTTTTGCCCCCGCCGGAAGGACCCACGATGGCCAGCACTTCCCCCTTGGAAACGCCGAAGGAAACCTTTCGCAAAACCGGGTGTCCCGGGATGTATTCAAAGGAAACATCCTTGAACTCGATGGCTTTCTTGAGAACCCCAATGTCCACGGCGCCCTTCGCGTCCACCATGGGGTCCACGGTATCGAGAATTTCAAAGCATCTTTCCACTGAAGCAAGAGCGTGCTGCAGTCCCCCCCAAACGCCATTGAAACTTTTTAAGTTCGGATAAAGCGTCGCCGTCGCCCCCATAAAAGCAATGAAGGCTCCGACGGTGATATCTCCCCTAAAAAGGGCCCTGTAAGCCAACCAAACAATCAAACTTAAAAGGGCAACAGTTGCAATCATCTCCACGATAGGTGTAGATGCGGCATAGGCCCGAATAGTACTCATCGCCGTGGAAAAGTATCTTTCATTTGTTTTAGAAAATTTGTTTTTTTCGTAATGCTCCATACCAAAAGCTTTAACCACACGAATACCCGATAAGGTTTCGTGAATTTGGGAATTTAATTCCGCTAAATGTTCCTGACCTTCCCCCGAGGCTCGTCGAATTTTGCGTCCAAACCGGTAAATAGGAAAAAGCGCTAATGGAAATACTACCAAAGCGACGAAAGCTAGTTTCCAATCCAATTGAATTAGAAGGACTGCCAAAGCAACCGTTGTTAATCCAGAAGAAATACTTCGCCCAATCCCGCTGATTATGGTGTCTTGTAAGATTTGAACATCGCTGGTGATCCGAGCCGCTAATCCCCCCGTCCGTTGGGCGTTAAAATAAGCCATGGGCAGGGTAAGGAAATGAGAATAAAGTTCTTCCCTCAACCGTTGGATAATTCGTTGCCCAAGAAATCCAGTGAGGTAATCCTGCCCATAGCCGGTTGAATAGCGAATCATGGCGACGACAAAAGTAACCGGAACAGTAAAGTAAACCAGGTGGTTGAAAGCCCCCGCGGGGTCGTCGGTTTTAATGAATGCCGCATTAATGAGGGGCTTAAATTGGTACATCACAAAGGCAGTGGCCCCAGCCGAAATAATCATAAAAACCATATCCAAAGCAACCCGAGCCTTGTAGGGCTTTAGATAGGCCAAGAGGCGTTTATAAAGTTTATAGGAATGTTTAAAGCCCGTGGATGCCGTCATAACCCTTCTCGGTGTGGAAATAAAAAGCCCGGACGATTTGCCAGGCTTCTTCATGCATTCTAGCAGTCCAAATTATTTTTTTGGTCTTTGTTAATGGTCGTTATGGCACCCAACCCTTTAAAAGCTTTTAAATCTCAAAAATAAAAAAGAACCCCGCTTAGAGGAAAAAGGGGAGTTCTCAATTTCAAAAGTCTCATCCTCTCAACCGTTT
>JAHFCG010000013.1:0-24723 GCA_023249615.1 candidate division FCPU426 bacterium
ATGAAGCGGCCAAAGGTTCCCTGGTCTTTTTCTTGGCGTAATAGGCGGGAAGGAGAATCTTGACGCCGGTGTAACCCACCAAACCGAGGGCGTAAAGTTTGGTGGCCTCGGAAGCGGCTTTCGTGGCCTCCGCCGTGAAATTTCCATATTCAAAAGCCAAGCAGCAGGCCGGCTCCGCGATGATCCAGATACCTACCGTGCAGGGCACCATCAAAAAAAGACCGACGCCGAGGGCACGGCTCAGGGTGTGGGAAAAAACCTTATGGTTTCCCTCTTCCGCCTGGCGGGACAAAAGAGGAAAAACAACCGTCGCGATGGAAACTCCCAACACCCCGAAGGGCAATTGCATCAGCCGGTTACCGTAATACAAGTACGAAACGTAACCTGTAACGAGGAAGGAGGCGAAAAACTGGTTAACCAGAAGGTTCACTTGCAAAACCGATTGGCTGATAACGGAGGGGCCCATCAACCGGGCCATTTCTCCGACCCCGGGGTGGGTCGGGGGCCAGGATAGACGGATCTTAATCCCGGCCCTCCATGCCGATGGAACCTGCGACATCCATTGGAAAAGCATTCCCAGTGTCATGGAAAGCGCCCAGAGCCGGATATTGCGGAGTTCCTCCACTTCGCTGGAACTTTTCCAAAATTTCAACAGTGCGATACCCACAAAGATCTGGGTTAGGTTCATGAAAACCGGAGCGAAAGCTGGCGCGGTAAATCGATTCAGGGAATTCAAGGAGCCCATCCAAAGTGCGGCCATGGAAACAAAAATCAGGACCGGGAAAAGAATCCTTGTCAGTTCGACGGTGAGGGTGAATTTACCCGGGTCCGTGGCAAAACCATGGGCGATTAAATTGACCACCTGGGGCGCGAAAACAATTCCAAGCCCCGTAATTCCCCCTGTCACCAAAAAAAGAAGCGTAAAGACCTGGGACATCAACTCCCAGGCGCCGCGTCTGTCCTTTTTTTTCAGTCGGGCGGTCAAGGAAGGCACAAAGGCGTTGGAGAGGGCTCCCTCCGCGAATAAATCCCTCATCAAACTTGGAATTCGGATCGCCATGAAGTAAGCGTCGGACATCCATCCGGCGCCGAAAAGAGCGGCGTTCAGGGTGTCCCGGAAATAACCCGTAACGCGGCTGATGGAGGTCGCGAGGGTCACCAGGCGGAAATGACCGCCAAGCTTTCCGCCCTTATCCTTCTTTTTTTCGCCCTTCCGGGCCGTCTTAAGCATTATTGACACTACCCTTTTGTTCGATTACGATATGCCTCCATTTCAGTAATTCAGTAACTTGTCGAAAATTTCTTGGAGGATACATGCCGATTATCAAGTCGTCGATCAAGGATGTCCGCCGCACCAAGCGCCGTACCGCGCGCAATTCAGCCGAGAAAAATAAAATCCGAACCGCCATGAAGGCCGTCTTGGCCTCGAAAACCGCAGAAGAGGCCTCCAAAGCCCTGAAAAACGTTATGCAGGTTTTGGACAAGGCTTATTCGCACGGGCTTATCAAACGCAACAACGCCTCCCGACACGTTTCCAGACTGTCGAGTTTCGTCCATAAGAAGTTCCCGAAAAAGTAACTCGACCGCCGTCCGCTTTAAGGTTTAATCCCAAGTGGACGACTACCGGCTTCCAGCCGGAACCTTCTTTCTTCCCGACTTAAGAATCAGGGTCTCGAAAGAAATAGGTGAAACATTTTTCCCCAATCGTCCCGTCACAACGCCCGCCTGTAAATGGATCAAATCCAAAAGCGCTTCCTTTAATTCTCCGACCGAAAATTGCGAAGACTGGTCCCAAAGACTTTTCAAACGGAAAGGATGTAATCCGAGTTTTTCCGCAACCTCGGTTTGACTCCAACCCCTGGATCTTCCCAGGGAAATCAGCAGCAATTCCCTCACCCGGCCGTAAAGCAAAATAACCGTTCCGGCGTCAACCCCGTCCTGTAATTTCGCAATCATACCAAGGGCTCTTTCCGTCTGCCTCATTCCGACCGCGTCCAAAAATGGAAATATCTCGGATTCAAAACCCGGAATAGGAAGTTCCCGAACTTCCTCCAGTGTAGCCGTTTTCCGGGGATGAACATAAACGGATAATTGTTCAAGCGCTCTTTGAAGATAAGCCATGTCGGTCCCGGTTTTTTGAACCAGCAATTGAACACCCTCCTCCTTGAGGGTGAGCCCCTTTGCCTGGGCCTGTTCCCTGACCCAGTTCATGATTTTCCATTCCGGGATATCTGAACACTGGACCGCCCATCCCATTCGTTCCATGGCCGTAACCGCCTTGGCGGTCTTTTTCATTCCAGGAGCGGGAAACACCAGACAGGAATCCGGATTTGGATTGGATTGGTATTCTTTTAGGAGCCGAACCGGTTCCTCGGATCGGCCGCCCAGGGCTTTTTCAGCGTGCTTAAGGATCAGAAGCTGGGAGGAAGCGAACAGGGATGCGGTTTGGGCCGCAGACAGCATTTCCATGAGGCCGCCTTCAGACCCCTCAAAGATTTGAACTGTTCCTCCCTTTTTATTTTTTCGGAAATTGTCCCTGAGGATTTGGCAGCCTTCGGAAATGACCCCTTCCGAATCCCCAAACAGCAAAACCATTCTGGGTTCCTCGTTTTTTTTGAGGCGGGTTATGAAATCGTCGTAGTACATCAAGTTAGCCTTTTTTGTGTTTTCACCTTCTCCCTTGAGGGGAGAAGGCCGGGATGAGGGTGATTTTAAAAACTGTCGTAACCTCTAACCCTTTTCCCTCCCGCGAGGGGCGAGGGTTTCTGGAAGCAAAAATGAATTATTTAATATTTCTTTGGATCGGCGCCATCGGCGCGCGGGAAACGGGCGTGCTCATGGGCATGGAAAGATTCTTCGGCGCGGAGGGGATGGGCGCGATCTGGGCCGGTTCTTTTTTCTCCTCCGCGGGCTTGACATAAAAGAATGTGATCCCCACCAATTGCCCATCCACGGTCAGGTGAACGGTATAAAGGCCGACATCCTTGGGGAGGCCCGATTGGCCGTACTCGGGATGGATATGATCCAACCCAATGGTCATATTCACCATGAACCACTGGTAGGTTTCATTTTGCAGGGTTAAAAGTTTGTCCACAAAACCGACGCGGAACTCCTGGTCGAATTTCGCGATTCTAAGACTCGAAGGCGAAAACCACTCGACGGTCGCGGTATGAATCCGGCTGGAGGGTTTGATCAAAAAATAAGCGAAATAAGAAACCTGTGGGCTTTTGTTCAGATAAAAGAAATTGACGCTGTCCACCGGATACTGGTTGACGATTTTGGTACAGGTCGTCATGTGGCTTACGACAATATCCTGGTTGCCTGTCGTGTTGGAGTTTGCCTCGCCGGAAGGGGCGTCCTTGACGGTGGTAACCCCGGATTTTTCCGAGGTGTTCTTGGGAACCCCTCCGGTGATCCATTCCAGATCGGCGTACGCCGTGGGAACCAACAAAAACACCAATAAACCCATCATGGTTATTTTTATTTTCATTTTAGGCTTTCTCACATTCACACCTTCACACAAATTTTCAACGTTGTCAGTATCCAACCAGCACGCGTCGGGAAATGGCCTTCCCAATTTCCTCGCCCAAACGATCCAAGGCCTGTTCTTTGGTTTCGGTAATCGCCCCCGAATAATCCGGCGTGTTGTAATAAACACTGTGGATCTTGTCCAAATCCTCGGCGAAGGTCTTTTTTTCCCGTTGATCCACCGCCGCTAGATCATAAACAATCGAAATGCGGTATTGAAGAACATTGTTTGTTTTGGTGTCGTAAAACATGGGTTCTTCAACGTACTTTTTGATCACACAGCGGACCAACAGGTCGGATTTAGAGGGATCCTCGACCGGTAAACGGCCGTCAATTTGAAATTGCCGGATCGTGTTTTGTGTCAGAGAGGTTTCCAACCCAAAATAACTGGTGCTGTTCTTGAAAATCTCCACACCCACGTTCTGGATGTAGGAAGGCACAATTAAGGCAGCCGGGTGGCAGCCAACCAGGAATAACAAGCCGACAATCGACAGTCGGCAGACGACAGCCAATCTTTTAATCAAAATCTTTTCTCCGCGATCTCCGCGTCTCCGCGGTAAACGGTCTTTGCTTTATGGTTGCTTCACAATGAAATTAACCAGCTTGTCCTTCACCCAGATCACCTTGATGATGCTCCCTGGCGGGGCAAACTTCTGAATATTCACATCCACATCGGCCAATTTTCGGATCGCCGCCTCGTCCAAACCCACAGGCACATTCACCCGGGTTTTAACCTTCCCGTTCACCTGAACGGGTATTTCAACCACATCGGATTTCAAAAGGGCCGGGTCATGTTCCGGCCAACCAGCGTTTAACAACGTTTCACCCTTCCCCAAGCGGCTCCACATTTCGTCGGCGATATGGGGTGTAAAAGGCCCCATCAATTTTACCAAGGCCTCCATGGATTCCCGAAGGACCGCGGTTTTCGCGTCCTTGGCGTCTTTGTAATCATACAACAGGTTAATCAGTTCCATTTTAGCGCTGATAGCCGTATTAAATTTGAACCCCCCTGTCATGTCCTGGGTCACTTTATGAATGGTTTGATGGGTCTTTCGCCTAACTTCTTTGTCCAGCTCGGTGACGGCATTGGGCAATCCGCAAGAACTAAAATCCCACTTTTCCCTGAGCTCCTGATACAGCTTCCAGACACGATTTAGAAACCGAAAGGCTCCCTCCACCGCGCGGTCATCCCACTCAGCGTCCCTTTCGGGCGGGGCGATAAACAATGTGTAGAGGCGGAAGGTATCCGCTCCATATTTCTGGATCAACTCATCGGGTTGAACGGAGTTGCCCTTGCTCTTTGACATCTTGATTCCGCCCTTGGTGATCATTCCTTGCGTAAAAAGGCGGGCAAAAGGTTCGTCAAAATTGATAAATCCCAAATCCTTCAAAACTTTTGTGACAAAGCGGGAATAAAGCAAATGCAAGATGGCGTGTTCCACCCCGCCGATGTATTGGTCAACCGGAAGCCACTGGTTAGCGATTTTAGAATCAAAGGCTTCCCTATCGTTTTTGGGGGAAATATACCGCAGAAAATACCAGCTCGAATCCACAAAGGTGTCCATCGTGTCGGTTTCCCTGCGGGCGGCGTCCCCGCACTTGGGGCACTTGACGTTGACGAAAGAGGGAATGGATTTCAAGGGCGATTCGCCCGTAGGTTTAAATTCAACGGCCCTGGGCAATGTTACCGGCAGTTCTTTTTCCGGCACAGGAACCCAACCGCACTTTCCACAATGAATCATCGGGATGGGAGCACCCCAATACCTTTGCCGTGAAATAAGCCAGTCCCTTAACCGGTAGGTAACGGAGGTTTTGCCGATCTTTTGTTCCGCGAGCCATTCACCCATCCTTTTCTTGGCATCCTCGACCTTTAAACCATTCAGGAAATGGGAGTTTTTGAGAATTCCGTCATCCGTATAAGCCTCTTCCTTGGAATCATAATTGTAATTTGCTTCCTTCCAGGCGTGTTTCACCTCATCAGTGGGTTCGATCACCGGCACAATCGGCAGGTCATATTTCTTGGCAAACTCAAAATCCCGTTTGTCATGGGCCGGAACCGCCATAATGGCCCCGGTTCCATAATTCATTAAAACGTAATTGGCGACAAAAACTGGAATCACCTTGCCATTTACGGGGTTGACTGCTTTTAGACCTGTATCAAGACCAAGTTTCTCCGCGCCTTCACTTGTCCGTTCAATTGAGGTTTGTTTTTTGACCTCCTCGACGAAACCCTTTAATTCGGCTTCCCTTTTAGTTCCTTGAAGAAGTTTCATCACGAGAGGGTGTTCCGGGGCCAAAACCATATAAGTTGCCCCAAAGAGAGTGTCAGGGCGGGTGGTAAAAACCTTAACCGCTTCATCGTTACCTTCCAGTTTAAACTCTACTTCGGCTCCCTCGCTCCGCCCGATCCAGTTTTTCTGCATGGTCTTGACCCGATCGGGCCAGTTTTCCAGCCGGTCGATGTCCTTCAGCAAACGATCGGCGTAATCGGTAATCTTGAAAAACCATTGTTCCAGGTCTTTTTGCTCGACTTCGGAGTCACATCTTTCGCACTGCCCGTCTACGACCTGTTCATTGGCCAAAACGGTCATGCAGGAGGGACACCAGTTCACATTGGCTTTTTTCCTGTAGGCCAGGCCCTTTTCATAAAGTTTTAGGAATATCCATTGGGTCCAGCGGTAGTAATCCGGCAGGCAGGAAACCACTTCCTTTTCCCAGTCGTAACCCATGCCCCAGTCGTAAAACTGCCCCTTCATTCTCTCGATGTTTTTGAGCGTCCAATCCTCGGGATGAATCCCCTTTTTGATGGCGGTATTTTCAGCGGGTAAACCAAAAGCGTCGAAACCCATGGGATTCAGGACATTCTTCCCCCGTGCCTTGAAATAGCGGTAAACGGCGTCCCCGATGATGTAATTGCGGCCGTGGCCCGCGTGAAGAAAGTCACCCGAGGGATAAGGAAACATGACCAGGGTGTAATATTTGTCGGTTGGCTCGGAAAGATCGCAGGCAAAGACTTTTTTGTCCTTCCATTCCTTTTTCCAGCGTTTTTCAATTTCGGTGAAGTTGTACGCTTCCATGACAGCCTTTCAAAGGGGTTTCGGGAAGCCAGAATTATAGGTGAATTTGTGAAAAATTGAATCTTTACCAATATTAGTTATCAACCCGACTTGTAAAGGTTCCCAGGAAAGATCCTAAACACTTGGGAAAAACCTTCGACTTAATCCAACCAAAACTCCCAAAAATATCAATTTTGCGGAAGCCAATAAAAAGAGCTTACGTCGGGTCCTTCAAATGCCCCAAAAATTAGATTTTGGCCTTCGTGGGACTCTAACCTTAGTATCCTTCTCCAAGAAAAAAGGGAGCGCCCCTCAATCTCAGGCCTTCGTCGTCCGACCCGGGTCAGCCAAATCGGTTAACTGACGGCAAAAGGGGCGCCGGAAAAGACACGAATTCATCCTCCCATGCGTTCCACTCCCCTCCAAAAGCCCGAACGAACTCAACTTTTTCGCCACCTTGCAGAACCTAAGTCCTTGTTCTTCTAATTGATTCCACCTTTTAAAACCGGTTTTTTTGAACTTAAAGTTCTTTTTTTAAACTCTATAAAAAAAATTCCAAAAATCACGTCGTTTTTGCATTTAAACATGTTTTTTTTGAAAGATAATTCACCCGGAGTTACGGGAAGACGGTGGACAAAATCGTTCAAAACCGAATTTTCCCCAACCAAACCAACCCTTTCCGATCCCATTTCAAACCAATCCAGAATGGTTTTTCCCCGCTTGGTCCTGAATTTCCCCCACACCCTATCGGTTTTAAGCGTCGACAGACCAGAAGAACGTAAAAAAACCTAAACAAGAATGTTTAGGCCCTTTCGGGTCTCATCCCCGGCTTAATAAATAAGGACTTACAACCTGGTTAAAGTGATTCTTGAAGGGAGGCAATTAACAAAAGGAGGGCTAATTCAAACTTTTAATAGATTTCAGTTTCGCACGAGCCTTATCAATGTTTTGTTGGACACTTGCGTTATCCGGATCCTCTTCCAGACACTCTTCCCACAACTTGATGGCCTCATTTACCTTTCCATTGATGTATTGGTTCACCCCCTCAAAGAAAAGGACCTTCACTCTTTTAGCATCCACTTTTTTGTAAACCCTTGAAAGCTGAACCAGCTCGGGGCTGAGGGTTAATCCTGCTTTTTTTGCCGACTTTTTGTTCAAAACCAGGGCAATGCGGTCCCCTTCCTGGTCGAATAAAATAGTCCCTCCCATCGCTGGAAATTGTTCAATTTCCGAAACAGTCAGAAGGTTGGAACCCTTTAAATTCTTCAGAATTTCCTTAACACGGTCCTGTTCAGAGCTCGAGATGAAAAGAATGTGGCCCTTTTTTAAATCATCCGCTTTTTCAGGATCAAAACTCTCAAAGCGTTTTACCGACAGGGCCCGCGTTCCGACCTTCTTTCCCTTGACCGCGTCATCCAGCGCGCTTCCAAAGGGATCCTGGCCAAGGACATCTATCACAATCGGGGAATGGTCGTTGTCAAACGCGTCATCGGGCCACTCGACGGATTTGGCGAAATTGAAAATGTAGGCGGCCTTGACGGAATATTCTGAAATATTCGCGCCATACAAGGGGAACCCCAGGACGATTAAAACCGTGAGCGTCAGGAACTTAACTTTTTTCACGGTTCTTTTCCTTTCCGGCCATAAAACACGGCTTATAGTTTGAGTCCCAGTCTTGCCCAAATGACAAGTCCGTTCTGTTGAAGGGTTAATTCCTGTAAGGCGTTGGATACGGGCTGGTAATAACGCTGGTCAAATAGGTTATAAACGGCCAGATTCGCCTCAAGGTTTTCTTTGATAAAATGAGGTGAATAAAGTTTTAAATTAAAGACAGCGTAATCTTCCGCCCAAACCCCGGTAAAACCGTAACTGGCTCCGGTAAACTGGCACTCCCCCGCTACCGTGAGGTGTTTTGCGTCAATGGGGATTTGAAGGCTGGCTTTTCCCAGCACCTGGGGAGAATCGGGCAGAACCTGGCCCGTAATGTCATCCTGGGCTCTCTGGTAGGCCCAGCTCAATCGTCCCTGGATTCCCCCGGAGTTATGAAACTGGTATTCAACCTCAAGTCCATTTACCGAAGCATGGCCGATATTGTCATAAACCAGCAAAGAAGTATTGGGGTCGAGCATGCCAAGAATCAGGTTGTCGCCGGCGTAGCGAAAAAGGGAAAAGATGAACCGATGGTCCTGCAGAAAAGTTTGTTCCCAGTCAAATTCGTAGGTTTGAAAAACCTCGTTTTTCAGATTCGGGTTTGGTTCCTGGCTTATCCCGTTATCCTGATAGTAAAGTTCAAAAGGCCCCGGCGCGCGAAAACCCTCGCCCGCGATCAATTTCAAGACAGTGGTGGGAAAGGGCTGCCAGATGAGTGAACCCCTTGGGATCAACTGGCCGCCCGTTGTGGAAAAATAATCGTAACGGCCGCCGGCATTAAAAAGAAGATTGGAAAACAACTTAATCTCATCCTGGACATAAAAGGCCAATTCAGTAGATTGACGCGAATCATCAAGATAAGCGGGGGTTACACCCAAATCATAATTTCTTTGAAGCTGCTGGAAATTATCAACAAACTCCGCCCCTAGGGTAATTTTATTACGAGCGAAGGGAACCACCGTGTAGTGAAGGTCGGTTCCCCACCAGGCCCCGTCACCGACATCAATATTTGAAACCCCTGAGGAGGCCGAAACGTAATTTCCCCAATAATCCGAAACATCAAGATATAAACGACCGGCCCATTGTCCGCCTTCGGGATCGCCATGCTGGTAATCCAACTCCGCGAACGCGTTCAGGTCATCGGAATAGGTATTGGGATTGTTAAAAGCTGTGTCAAAAACTCCGGTTGGAACAACCTTAAAACGGTGCATAAGGGAGCCTTCAAATTTCAAATCAGCGTCTCCCAGGGAAAGAAATAGGTGCTGGCTGTTTTCCCCATCACAGTTTTGGGCAATACCATTGTTGGTTGATAGGCTGTTGTACTCGGGAAAATAAAGGTTTTCGTTTCCACCGCTGGTAAAAGCCGAACCATGTCCCGACCACTGGAAACCGGAGTCATCCACGCCGCCAAATTGAATCCCGGCCCCGATGGTTTTGAGGCTTCCGCCCTGCGTTGAGAGGGTCCAGCCTTTATTGTCCTTCCCTTTCTTCGTAACAACATTTATGACCCCGAAAACCGCGCTGCTTCCGAACTGGACGGAGGCTGGTCCACGAATGATTTCCACGTGGTCCACTATTTCCATGTCAACTATGGAATCCTCACCGGTGTAAAACTGCCCGTAAACGTTATCGTTGATGCGGTGCCCGTCGACGAGCAAAAGAACCCTGGAGTTGTATCCTCCCAGGCTTCCAAAACCGCGGAGGCCGACGTAACTATAATCCCTGTCCGAAGTCACATAGAATCCCCTGACATAGTTCAAAAGATCATCGAGGGTGCGGAAACCTCCAACTTTGATTTCGGAAGAGGTCAAAATAGTGGTGGTGCCTGGGGCGTCGGTGGTTTTTTGTTCGCTCTTCGAGGCTGAATAAACCACTTCGGTATTATTTAAATCGCCAAGGCTCAAATCGGAGGAAGTTTCTTCGGCATCGTCAGTCGAAGAAACAGCCTGTTCAATTTTCGCTTTATTATTTTTAGGGGATTTTGAAGCGCACCAGGAAAGGGACGGAACCAGGTGAAAGAGGAGGAAAATAATTAAAACTTTTTTAATCAACAACGGTTGGTGTCGAGCGAAACATTTGAACATTCAGTTTACCCCCGCGTTATTTTACTCTTAAACGGGGATTTCTCTATTTAAAATAAAGGCCAAAGCGCTTCTTCTGAGGTTCGTCTATTTTGAGGTTTTCAAAACTGACATAACCTTCCTCGTGAAACTTTTTCACCTTTTCCCGAATTGTTTTAATTTTGGATTTATCGGAAAAAACGCCCAGTATCTGCCCTCCGCCTCTATGGCCAATGATAACGGTTACCTTTTTCATTTTTGATCCCTTTATAATTTAATAACGCTTCTTTTATTTTTTCAGGGTTTAATTTATTAGATGTTTTCGGGAAAATACAAGCGAAGCCACCACAAAGAGACTCCAAACACCGAAAACCTCCAAAAAAAAGAAGGATTGGGATTTGATCATGTGAACAAATGCCGGCGTGACCCAGGGCGGATAGGATAGATCATTTTCGAGAAGGGGTTTCCACACCGGGTAACTGATGAAAAACTCAATCCCGGTCGCAAGGTGAGCGGCTGGAACCACCCAAAGAGCCTGTTTAGAACCGCTCAAAAGATTTCCGCTCGAAATAAAAAAAAGAAAACCTGTGAAAATCCAATATACCAGGGCAAGCGGGGGACCCACTTGAATTCCCAAAAACACCGCTTTCCCCAAAAAGGTCCAACCGCAGAAAAATAAAATGGCGAGGGACAGGTCAACCACCCCCGCACCCAAAAGGAAGCCATTTAATTTTAATTTGTTATGGATAACCTGAATATCGGCTACTACCTGGCTTGAGGAAGAAGTCAAATACCGGATGCCGAGGCAATATTCCCCCACGGTGGGAATCAGCCTGTCCCTGCACCAAAACCATTCCACCACCCACAAAATGGTTGTGATGGAAATAAAAAAAGACTGAAGACCGAACGCGAAACAAACCAGCCAGGCCACAAAGCCGCAAATCAAAAGATCAACATATTTGCTTGAAAGTAATCTCCAAACGGTCGGACGGGCGGTGGGTTTTCGGGGCTGGGATTGCGTTGTCGTGGTGGACATCTAAAGCCCCATCTCTGTCGCCATTTGTCCATCGTTCGCAAGGAATAAAAACATTTAAATCCCCCAATTTATTCCGTGATGCTTAATAGCATCGCGATCTCGTCACAATCGGAAAACTTGGCGCAATGAACGCAATCGCCCCAAATTTTTTGTGGCAAACTTAGTTTTTCAACTTTTTCAAAACCCAGCTTGGCGAAGAAATCCGTTCGGTACGTTAGGGCAAAAATTCTCTTTAATTCTAAATCCCTGGCTTCCTGGATGCAAACCTCGAGCATTTTTTTACCGATCCCCTGTCCCAAATAATTCTCATCCACCGCGAGAGACCGTACTTCAGCGAGGTCCTCGCCAACCACATGAAGGCCCACCACCCCCCTGAGGGAGGATTTTCCAAGGCCATTTTCCGAAGCCACGACAAAATCCCGTATTTTTTCAACCACCTGCGAAAAGGAACGGGAAAGCATGAGCCCCTTAGTTGAGTAATGATTGATTAAATTAAGAATAGCGCGGGTATCTGAAGGTCGGGCTCTTCGGTAGGTAAGGTGTTTCATGGGATTACTATAATAAAAAAGCTGGTTCCCTTTCCAGAGAACCAGCTTTTAAAATTTAAAGATTATTATTTAGTTAGCGGCGATGGACAAACCGGCTCCCACCATTACTCCACCACCATTCAAAGGAATTCCAAGTTGTGCCTGCAGTTTCGCGTTTTCACCCAAAGCCGCGCGAACTCCACCGGCCAACATTGAGGCTGTGAACCCCCCCTGGTTGGCCCCGATTTCCCCGATCACGGATAATTTACTGCTAACCGGAACACCAATACCCGCGTCAAAGGAAACATAGGTTGTCGGGTTGGTGATGTGGACTCCACAGTCTCCGTTCAAGACCAAACCCCCTGTGGTGGTATAGGTGATGGTTCCACGAGGAGTAAAAATCACCTGTCCGCCGGTATAGGTCGGGATTAAAACGTCCCCACCCAGGCTGAAATCAGGTGAATTGCTGTTGGTTCCCGCAACATGGTATTTCCCGCCAAAATCCAGCGCAAAGGAGGAAGTGCTTCCGCCAAAGGTCAAAGGACCAATCGTGTAAGAAGGCGAGGAAGTAATCGAGAGAATTCCAGCGGCGGAAAGCTCAAGATTTTTCGCGATCCCATACTGACCGCCGAATTGGATCGGAATATTGCTCCAACCGGAGGCCGGAGAAGAGAATCCAATGTTGACGGAGCCCTCGAACTTTTTCATGTCGGCAACATTTGATGAATCCCCATAAAACAATCCGGAACGGCAGGACGTGTTGCTCCCGGAAACAAAGGTCTTCGATTCGCCTGAAGAATGACGAGCCTCTTTTTTGGCCTCCTTCTTCTTTTCATTCTTCTTTTTCTTTGTTTCTTTCTTCGTCGAGCTCTTCTTTTTCGACGACGTGGCCGCGTCCGCGGTCACGACGTTCAGGCTTAATGCCAAAGCCAGAGTCAAACCGCCAAGAATTAATCGGCTCCAAAGCTTCATGAGATACCCTCCAAGTGTTTTTTTTTACGCCAAGTAACCCGGTCCGGGACCGCTCTCCTACTTGGACAGGCGCATTCTAGCATACAATTCTTTGGCATGTGAACGAGAAGTTTCGGAAATGGGCTCCCCGCCCAGCATCTTGGCCAATTCGTCAATCCTCTCGTTTTCCTTCAAACGATGGACCCTTATGGATGTCTTTCCCTTTTCGAACATCTTGGTCACCTGGAAATGGTTTTCCCCAAGACCGGCAATGGGAGCCAGGTGGGAAATACATAAAAGCTGTTTGGCGGGTGAAAGATGATTCAACAATTGAGCAACGGCCGAAGCGGTCCTTGCCCCCACACCCGTGTCGATTTCATCAAAAATAAGGGTAGGCACTTCATCGCTTTCAGCCAAAACCGCCTTGAGAGCCAGCATCACCCTGGAGGCCTCCCCTCCCGAAGCGACTTTCGCCAATGGCCTTTGGGGTTCTCCCGGGTTGGCGGAAAATAAAAACTCAACCTTGTCCCAGCCATGAGGAGACGCCAGCAAACGCTTCCCTTTTTCAGCCACGGGGCTCGCGGGGTCTTCCACCCCTGAAACCATCACCCCCATCTGGGCGTGGGTCAGGCCCAATTCCTTGAGGGATTCCTGCACTTGTCTGGCCAACTCCCTACCTGTCTGAAGCCTTTTAGAGCTTAATTGGGAAGCACAGTCGCGGTATTTATCAGCCGCCATTTCAATTTCAACTCCAAGCGACTTCAGCCTTTCCTCGCGGCCCAAAAGATTTTTAAGTTCCTCCCTGATTTGATCCAGGTATTTCAGAATTTCAACAGCCGATCCGCCGTACTTTTTCTTCAGGCTATTTAGGCCGTCAATTTGACCGCCCAACTCCTGAAATTCCCCACTACTAAAGGAATAACTGTCCAATTTTTTTGAAATTTCATGTGAAAGCTGGTTAAGCCCCTCCTGTAATAGTTTCGCCGACTCCACCATTTTTTCCAGTTCGGGATCCAGCCTCGCGGCATCCTGAAGCCGGGAAACCACCGGTCCAAAAAGCTTTGTGACTCCCCCGCCTTCTTCCTCATCCAGCAGCCTTTGGGCCTCGGTTACCTGTTTGGTGATTTTTTCCCCGTGCTTCATCAATTGATATTTGTTCAGGAGTTCTTCCTCGTTCAACTTCTCCAGACCGGAAGACTCGATTTCCTGAACCTGAAATTGAAGAAGATCGGTTCGGCGCGCTATTTCACGCGAGTCGCCTCCCAGACGGGTCTGTTCCATCAAAAGTCCGGCCAGGGCCTGATAAGAGTCCGCGGTTTTTTCCAAAAGTTGGTCAAGATGTCCGAAGGAATCCACTAATTGACGGTGGCGGCCGATATTGAAAATGGCCTGGTGTTCGTGCTGGCCGTGAACGTCCAAAAGCCAATCACCCAGTTCGGCGATCATGGACGCGGTGGCCATCTCCCCATTAACAAAACTCCGGGTTTTACCCGCTGAACGGGTGAATTCCCGCTTCACAAGGACCTCGCCATGTGAGGCGTTAATCCCCCATTCGGCCAGTTTTTTTACGGCTGATCCCTTGGAGGAAAGTTGAAATAAAGCCTCCACCACCGCCCTCTCCTCGCCGGTTCGAAGCATGTCCGAAGACATTTTGTCGCCCAAAAGAAAGTAAAGGGCGTCCACGATCATGGATTTTCCCGCGCCTGTTTCCCCGGTTAGAACATTAATGCCGGGGCCGAATTCCATTGAGACGGAATCAACAATCGCGAAATTTTGAATGGATAATTGTCTGAGCATGGGACCACTATATTTTGGCAAGGTTTAATTATCAACGAAAGGATTGTGAAGACCCTTCGTTATTTCGTTTCCGCTGTTAAGATAACGTCGTGAAAAAATACAAAAATTCAGGGCTAATTTATGCAGGACTTTTTACGTTCCTTTTTATCGGGCCAGGGACAACCGGTTGCGGCCAAAAGCCTGCCATACCCACAGGCGCTTCCAACGGTTTGGCCTTGACCCCTCCCATGGGATGGGATTCCTGGAACAAGTTCGAAAGAGGAATCAGCGAGGATTTGGTTCACCAGATCGCTGACGCCATGGTTTCCACCGGAATGAAGGATGCGGGGTACGAATATGTCAATTTGGACGACTGCTGGGCACAACTGAAAAGAAGAGATGGTCACCTCCAAATAAACCCCGTACTTTTCCCCCATGGCCTCAAGCCCTTAGGGGATTATATTCATTCGAAAGGTTTGAAATTTGGGATCTATTCCTGCAGGGGGAATTTTACCTGTCAAAAGTGCAGCCCCGGGTCACATGGCTTCGAAATTATTGACGCGGAGGATTTTGCCTCTTGGGGTGTGGATTATTTAAAATACGACAATTGCAACCCTGCCTTTCTCACGGATCAAAAAGGCGATTACGAACAAATGAAGGAAGCCCTTCTGGCCTCACGGAGGCCGATCGTATTTAACATTTGCGCTTGGGGATTCAAGGACTGGATGCCATATACGGGCAACCTTTGGCGGACCACTGGGGACATCCGCGACAAATGGCCCGCGGTGCTGGATATCATCGACACCAACGAGCAATGGGCCAAATACGCACAACCTGGCGGATGGAATGATCCCGATATGCTGGAAATTGGGAACGGAGGGATGACCGACAACGAATATCGTTCACATTTTAGCATGTGGGCGATGATGGCGGCACCCCTGATCACGGGGAATGATCTTCGGGAAATGTCCAAATCAACAATGGAAATACTTTTAAACAAGGAAGTTATCGCCGTGGACCAGGACCCATTGGGTGTTCAGGGAACGGAGGTTTGGGACAACGCGGCGGGATTAAAGGCCTATTCCAAAAAATTAACGGGCTCCAACAACTGGGCCGTGGCATTTCTAAACCGGTCAAATCTTTCGGCGTCCGTAACCGTCAAATGGACCGATATCGGAATACCTTTTATCCCCACAAAAGTCCGCGACCTTTGGACCCATGAGTACCAAAAAACAACCGGCAACTTTTATAAAGCCTTTGTCGAACCGCATGGCACCTCGATGTTAAAGATCGGAACCAACTAATTATGAAAGACTTTGATGTCATCATCATCGGGGCGGGAGGTGCCGGACTCATGTGCGCCATTCAATCCGGCAGGCGCGGACGAAAAGTCGCTCTTCTCGACCATTCCCAAAAAATCGGCGCCAAGATTCTTATTTCCGGGGGGGGACGGTGTAATTTCACCAATCTGGAAGTGGGTCCCGAGAATTACGTTTCCCAGAATCCTCACTTTTGCAAATCGGCCCTTACCCGGTTCCGGCCCAACGACTTTATCCAAATGGTTAAGGACCACCAGATCCCCTATCACGAAAAGAAGCTTGGCCAGCTTTTTTGCGACCGTTCCGCAAAGGATATTATCGGAATGCTGGAGGACGAATCTCGGAAAGTCGGGGTGGAAATACACACGGGTATTAAGGTGGGAAAAATGGAAAGGTCCGAAAGGTTCCACCTAGAGACAACAAATGGAGAATATTCCTCACATTCCCTTGTTATTGCCACGGGAGGACTTTCGATTCCCAAGGTAGGGGCAACGGATTTCGGTTACCTGATTGCCCGGCAGTTTGGTTTGAAGGTCGTTGAAACCGCTCCAGCCCTTGACGGCTTTCACCTGAAGCCGCCCGACATGAAAAACTTTAAGGATTTGATGGGTGTTTCTGTCGACGCAACCGTCACAAGTGGAAAAACCTCTTTCAGGGAGAACATCCTTTTTACTCACACCGGCATAAGCTGCCCTGCGGCCCTGCAAATCTCCCTTTATTGGCACCCTGGCCGCACCTTAATCATCAATTTTATTCCCAAAGCTTCCCCCGCAAAAATGATTCAATGGTTCCTGGATTGCAAAAGACAGGGCTCCAAATCCGAAATGAAAACCCTAATGAAAGAATGGCTGCCCCATCGTTTGGCGGAAAGGGTTTGTGACCTTGAACTGAAACCAGGCATTACTGTTCCCCGGGTTTCCAAGGAAAGTGTTGAAAAATTCTTCAACAAGATCCAAAACTATCCCCTGATACCTCAATCAACAGTCGGTTATGGAAAGGCCGAGGTTACACGTGGGGGCGTGGACACGGATGAGCTTTCCAGCAAAACGATGGAAAGCAAAAAGGTTCCTGGTCTGTTTTTCATCGGCGAGGTGGTGGATGTCACTGGCTGGCTGGGCGGCTACAACTTCCAATGGGCATGGTCATCCGGCTGGGCGGCGGGTCAATCGGCTTAACCAATGAAACATTGAGACGGAATCCACCCAGGTTTATTCCAAGGGTCCGGTTGTAACCCTTCCATCGTCTTTAATTTTTCTAAGTGTAAAGTGATAGTCCCTTGGATCAGGCTTTGAAACCAGTCCGATGATTTCCCCTTTCGAATCCCTGACGTACTTCATCACGATATTCGTCGGCCTTATCGCGAAATCATCCTTGGACAAATGAAATAACTTAAAATCAAAAGGATTGCTTACCGGCCGGAAAATTAAATCCCCTTTATCAATTTTAATGATGAAGGTTTCACCAACCTTTCGCTTTAATTTCCCGGAAACATATTCAACCTTGAAATGACCGCAAAATTGACCCAGTTCCTCGTTCCATTTTTTTTCAAGTTTTTGATTTTCAAGAATTTTGAATGCAACCGGGACTGCGATCAAAAAGATAATCACAGACACAATAAAAATCGCCTGCCCGCGTTTTGATTTTTCTTTTTGTTTTTTTACCAACTTTTCCCCCGTAAGGATTTCACGGAATAAGCATCATCTCAACTTTAGAAACCAGCGAGGGACACAAAAAAAGATATAAAAAAAATTCTAAGTGAGTTTTCGAGGCGATACTGAAAACCAGTTTATCCAACGGAATTCTTTTTGAACCTTTAGGCCTGAAGGAATCAAACCCCTTTAATTCGCGATCTCAGGACGAAACACGAGGTAAATAAACATCGTCGCAAGAAAGGGGTAAAAGTGGTTCTGATAAAATTTTAAATCGTGGTATAAAAAAAGCCCCCGGTTCGAAAACCGGAGGCTTTTGAATCAAGCTTTTTAAACGAATTAGACCTTACGGACGTTTTCCGCTTTCAAGCCCTTGTCGCCCTTCGCGACTTCGAACTCAACACGATCGCCCTCGTTCAGGCTCTTGAATCCGTCGGTTTGGATGGCAGAGAAATGCACGAATACATCTTCTCCTCCATCTTGGGAGATAAATCCGAAACCCTTTTCATTCTTGAACCACTTCACTGTTCCTTGTGCCATGTGCCTTAAACCTCTTCTTTTTCAAAAATTTAACTTCATCGACAAAACCATCGGTTCTGAAGACAGGCGGTATATTACTGGATTTTCGGGGTTTTAACTTCAAATATTACGATGGTTAGGGCTTTTTTTACCTTCAAAATCCGTTTTTTCCCCGTTAAACCCCTGAAAGTTCCCTGGAACTCTTTGAAACTTGGTCATTTTTCCTGGAATTCCGGTCTTTCAATAACTTCTCCGCCTGATCCATAGCCTGTTCCATTTTGGGGTAACGGATCTTTCGGTAACCACGAACCTCCTCAGGAGTCCTCAAGGCCATTACCCATCTGTCATATTCCGTCATGTTGGTGAAGGCGAACTGATCCACCATTTGTTCATACCATTCCCGGAACGCCTTTTCTTTCTCGTGCCATTTCGGCATTAGGCGGCGGAGAAATTTCATGTGCCTCATGATTCCCAACATCCAGTCACGGCTCTTCATGTCAAACTCAATGTTAAAACCAAAAAGAGCGAATTCAGGCCGGTTGTAATGCCGGTAAATAATTCGGTCTCCCCCAGCCAGGTCAACCTTGAAGCGCTTGGCGTCCTTTTCGTATTTTTCCGGGCTTGTCAGCAAATGCGCCACATAAACTTCGTCCTTGATTTCCATAACTTTGTGGAGGTATTTAACCACCGCTTGGGTCGCCGCAAATCCTCCCACCTTGGTGTCTTTCTTGAGAGTTTTCATCACACGGTCATAATAATTTTTCGCGTAGTCGATATTCTCAAACTCCACCAAATCATAAAGACGGTTTACAAACTGGAGGCGGGTATCCTCATCGCCCTCCCAAGCTTTGAGAAACTGCCAAACCATTTCCCGATAGGGTTTTGCCCTTCGAGTACCGAGAAAGCGGCTTTTCTTTTCAAGAATTTCCTGAAAACCATCCTTCGTCTCAACCTGGTATTTTTCCGGGTGGATTAGTAAATCCCTTCCAAGGTGGAAGGCCTTGATATTGTAATTTGCGGCGGCGGCATCAAAACTTTCTTTGATGGACTCAATGAGATCCTCCAGGCTAAGCGGCAGGAACCCCCTTTGAAAAGCCACGCCCAATAACATGATGTTGACGAACACTTTGTTTCCCAGCATGTTTTCGGCAATTTGGCTCATATCGGCACCTAGATAATCAATCGTGTTTTTTTTGAAAAGCTCTCCCAGTTTTCCGGGGTCAAAATCATCCCTGCCCATCAGGGTCAAAATCGTGTGGGTCTTGTGTGTATTAATCACCGAATGGGTGAATTCCTTGGAACCAATCCGGAAATTAAAACGTGGGTCAATTCCCCGTGCGGCTTCAAGAATGTCCAAACCCAAAAGAAGATTGGTCTTTCCCTGCGGCATCAATGGCGAAACGACCTTCTTTTTTTGGGAAAAGATGATTTGTGAGTAAACCCCGCCATTTCTTACGGCTATTCCCTTTTTATCACAAAACGTAATGTGGTAGCCATGCTTCAAACCGGCCCGAACCAATACGGCTGTCGAACTCGCGATGCCCATACCACCGACCCCAGCCAGATAGGCCCGCCAATCCTCGTCAAAGTTAAGAATTTTAGGGACAGGCAGCGATGCAAAATCCGGCAGAGCCGGTACCGCCGGTTTGCGGGACCGGATAATGGTCAACTCCTCGAAAGCGGGACAGGCCTTGATTCGCGTGCAAGCCATGTCGGAAACACAATAAGAAATGTCGGTTGACATCTTGGGGCCGTAGCTGGTTTCCTCAATCGCCAAACCGGGACACCCCGTCAGTCTTGTACATTCCAGACAGTTTTCGCAGGTATGGTCATTGATATTGATGCGGGTTTGTTTCGGTAAATAACCCAGCTTTCTTTTTTCCCGGCTCACATCCCTTCGTTTGCGGCGGTGATAAGTGATGCCGCATTCCTTGTCAGCGATGACGAATTTAACTCCCGGCTCAAGAATCATTTCCTCCAACAGTTCGCGATAATCATCCCTATTTTCGGGATTTACCCGAGCGATAGAAACATCTTCTCCTTTTGTAAAACCTTGCAGGACTTTTTCAATATCCTGGCCAAACGTGGGATTGCCCATAAGATCCAACCCCATACCCGGGTGAGGCTGGTGACCTGTCATCGCGGTGGTCTTGTTGTCAAGGACGACATAAAGGACGTCCTGGTTGTTTTTAATGGAGTCGGAAACCTCCGCCAGTCCTGAATGAAAAAAGGTTGAATCACCGATAAAACAAACTGATTTGTTTGTCGAAAAGGGAGAAAGCCCGGCTCCTGTTCCGCCGCCAAGACCCATACCTATGTAATTGTGCATCAGGGGCCCATTGGGGGGCATAAAAAGGAGGACATAACAGCCCGCGTCGCCATGAAAAAGAATATCAATGGGTTCCCGTTTATAACGCTTTTTCATGTAAACGGGATTTTTAAAATTTTCCACCAGCTGTAAAAAAGCTGAAGAGGAATCACGGTGCGGGCAGCCAGGGCAAAAAGACGGGGTCCGGTTTGGAATCACCATTTCCAGGTCGGCAAGTCTGTTGATAAACTGAATTTCCTTCAGAACTTTCGGAGTCGAAAGATTTTTATTTTCTAGGAGTGGTGCCAGCGTTGTCATGACGACCGAGGGACTTAAACCCTGATCTTCCGGGAAACCCTTTAAACCGTCCGGGAATTCCTTTCCCCAAATAAGCGGCATTTCCTTGATTTTTCCTGATTGATAAAGATCCAGGACAATATTACGGACCTGGCTCTCGATAAAGCGTCTTTTCTCCTCCACCACAACAAGCGTATTGCTGTGTTTGAGAATTTCTAAAACCGCCTCGGGGTCCACTGGAAAAGTCATCCCTAATTTAAGAATCGGAAACTGTCCAGACATACCAAATTCGGAAAGAGCCTGTTCCAGATACGTATAGGAAGCTCCCGCCGTGATAAAAGCGGGGTCTCCCTTTTCCCTGCCGGAAAGAACCTTGTTAATTTCCTTGTCCCGGGCCGCCTTAAGAAGACGGGGAAATTTTACATTCAAGGCCTCTTTTTCCAGGGGCACTGTGTGCGGCGGAAGAACAATGGAATGCGTGATATCAATCACGGAACTATCAATGGTTGTTTTGCGGATGGTGGAAGTTCCGGCTGACGGCTGGTTGGGATAAACCTCGACCGTTCCCCCGCCCTCGGCGGTGTAGGTGATCAGAAGATAAGCAATAAAGAGGTCAGCTTCTTCAGACAACTCAAAGGCGATCTTAACCCAATCCTTGATTTCCTGAAAAGTCGCCGGTTCCAGAACCGGAATAAAAAGATGGTCGGAAAGTCTACGGGAGTCCACCGGAACCTGAGTTGTATCACTCCAGGGATCGTCCCCGATAACAATAACTCCGGCGCCTTTGTGGCCCCTTTTGGCCAAGCTTCCCGCGACCAGGGCATCGGCGGCCACATGAAAACCAACCGATTTCATAACCGTAATGGCCCGAAGCCCCGCCATTTGTGCGCCGTTCAATCGCGCGGCTGAGAGCGCTTCGTTGTTGGCAATCTGGGCAAGAATGCCCTGCTGTTTGAGGTAAGGAGCCGCGTTGGCGGCTGCCTCAAATACATCGGCAACCGGGGAACCGGGATAACCGGTCAGGAGGTTCATCCCCGCCTCCAAGCCGCCCTTGAGAATTAACTCATTGCCGGTGTAGGTTTCAACGCCCTTGTCTTTTATAAATCGTGGATCCATGTGTTCTTTACCTTACACTTGTAAAAACTAGAATTCAATCTGTGAAAAATCCGTTAAACCTTGGGGAAAAAACGTTCACCCCAATCAACAAATCCCTTTTGCCACCGATGAACACCGGTCAACACCGATTTTCCCGGGAATTTTTGCCGGAAACCAAAAACTCAGAACCTTTTCTGGTTTAATAATTTCTCATAAAATTTACCAGTGTTAATCGGTGGCTAAACGGGTTTTTCGGTAATTTTCGAGTTCAATTAAATCAATGGCAGTGGATTGATGGCCCTGCCGTTTTTACGGATTTCAAAATGAAGATGTGGACCCGTTACCCGGCCGGTTGCCCCGACTTTTCCGATAAGTTCCCCGCGCCGAACCCGGTGCCCCTGCTTGACTAATATTTTGGAGAGATGCCCGTAGTAGGTTAAATACCCATTGGCGTGATGAATTTGAATCAGGTTGCCGTATCCTCCTGAAACCCCGGCAAAAATAACTTTTCCGGTCGCCGCGGCGAAAACCGACTCGCCGTATTTGGCCTTGAAATCCATCCCCTTGTGAAGCTTTTGTTCCCCCGTAATGGGGTCCGTCCGGTAGCCAAAACTGGAGGTCCAACCTTTTCCCCATCCGGAAAAGGGAATTCCGAAAAAACCACGTTTGTCAAAATAATCCTTCCATTCCTTGACCATGTGGATGGCTTTGACACCGGGAATATACAATAAATCACCCTCGTGGATTCGATGCCACCAGGTTATCCCGTTCTCATCCTTTATGATTTTCTCATCGATTGGCTTTTCCTCGGCCCGGTATAAGGCCGCGATACCCGCGATCGTCTCACCCTTCTCAACCTTGTGAAGAATCCCTTTTCGGGAAAGAATATTGACGGGCTGGTTGATGCTGGCCTTAAACGGCATCCCGGGGTTAGCCCCGATGAGGGTGTTGATACTGATATTATTGTCGGTGGCCAAGCTCCAATAATTCTCCCCCATTTCGATTTTATGAACGGTTACCGTCGTATGGGTGGCCCGAAGACGCTTCAAATCAAGCGAGGAAGATGGATCAACCACCGTGATATCGGAAAGGGCATCTTGAAGCTGCTCAATTCTCAGGGTTTTCGGGATGATTGAGTTGGAGGAGGAATCCGCTTTGGGTTTGAGGGCGGCATCGAAACCTGAGGGCTCAGGCGTAACCAGGATTCTTTCACTAAGAGGCGGTGTCTGGGGAACAAAGGCGTGATTGACCGCAGCAAAAATCCCCAGCAAACCGAGGATCACCAGGGCATCCAGAAGAAGAAAACGAACAAAACGGCGGTTCAAAATCGGCATTTAGGAAACGACTCCAAGCCTGTAAGGGGTTTGATCTTTTAAAAGTTTTTTTACTTCCTCCGCGATGGAGGGAGCCTCCAACCCGCAAAACTCCCTTTGAATCTGCGGCTTACCATGTTCAATAAATCGGTCGGGAATCCCGATTTGTTTCACGGCGCAATCGGAAATCCCATTCCGTTGAAGGGCTTCCAAAACCGCGCTGCCGAACCCGCCCGTCACGGCATTTTCCTCCAGGGTTAAAATGATCTTATTTTTCTTGGCGACCGAGACCAAAAGTTTCTCGTCCAGGGGTTTTATAAACCGCATGTTGACAACGGTCCCCTCCAAACCCTCTTTCTTCAGAAGAGCCCGGACCGCCTTGGAAACCCCCACCATCCGCCCCACCGCCAAAAGCGCGTATTGTTTTCCCTCTTCCAGGACAACGCCTTTGCCGATTTCAAGTTTTTTGAAACCCGTCTCCATGACCACGCCCTCGCCGTTTCCCCTCGGATAACGGAGGGCGATCGGTCCGTTATGCTCCACGGCGGTATAAAGCATGTTTCTCATTTCATTTTCATCGGCAGGAGCCATAACCACTAGGTTGGGCACGCAGCGAAGGAAGCTCAAATCAAAAACACCTTGATGGGTTTCCCCGTCCTCGCCGACCAGGCCGCCCCGGTCCAGGGCAAAAACAACCGGGAGATTTTGCAGGCAGACATCATGAATAATTTGATCGTAGGCCCTTTGAAGGAAAGTGGAATAAATGGCCACGACAGGCTTGATTCCCTCGCAGGCAAGGCCCGCCGCCATGCAAACAGCGTGTCCCTCGGCGATCCCCACATCAACATAACGGTCCGGGAATTGGTTCCCAAATCCCTTTAACCCGGTTCCCTCCGGCATCGCGGCTGTAATCCCCACCAGGTTCGAATGATCTTTCGCCAACTCAATCATCGCGTCCCCGAATACTTTCGTATAGGAGGGCGGGCCCGTCGTGGCCGCAGGAGAGGGGCTTTTTCCGGTGGTTTTGTCAAAAACGGTGACCCCATGGAACTTCTCGGGATTCTCCTCCGCCGGTCCGTAGCCTTTTCCCTTTTGAGTCACCACATGGAGCATGATGGGGCCTTTTAGTTCCTTCACCCTTTTGAAAATTTCAACCAAAGTCAGGATATTATGGCCGTCGATGGGGCCGTAATAACGAAGGCCCAGTTCCTCAAACATGGTCCCGGGCGTTACAAAACCCTTCAGCGCCTCCTCCGCGTGGTGGGTCATTTGAAGCATTTGGTGGCCGACCTTGGGAATTCCATCAATTAATTTTTCAATTTTTACCTTGGCCCGGTTGTAGGATTTTCCGGCCAGGATTTTGTTTAAATAAGCCGTCATGCCGCCCACGCTGGGGGAAATTGACATTTCGTTATCATTCAAAATAACCGTCATATTCATGTTGGGATGGTCGCCGATGTTGTTGAGGGCTTCCATTGAAAGACCGTTGGGGATGGCCGCGTCGCCAACCACCGCCAAAACATGGAAATTCTTCTTGAGCATGTCCCTGCCCCGGGCCATGCCAAAAGCCGCCGAAAGGGCGGTTCCGGCGTGGCCGACCGCGAAGGTGTCATATTCACTTTCATTGCGCTTTGGAAAA
>JAHFCG010000013.1:24733-34489 GCA_023249615.1 candidate division FCPU426 bacterium
CCACATCCCAAACAATCCGGTCCTGGGGGGTGTCGTAAACATAATGCATGGCGAGGGTCAATTCCACCGCACCCAAGCTGGCGCCAAGATGTCCGCCGGTTTTGGAAACAGAGGTAACCAAAAAGTCACGGAGTTCCTCGGCGACCTTGGGGAGGGCTTCCACGGGAAGTTTTCTTAAATCCGCCGGGATTTTTATTTTGTCCAAGTATTCGTACATCGAACCGAACCTGTCAGTAATTTTTGTAACCCAACCATCCAATGAATACGCCGATGCCCGCTCCCACTAAAACCTGAACCGGGGTATGCCCCAGCAACTCCTTGAGCCTCTGGTGCGCGAAAGGCCGGGAGCTGTAAAAATCATCCATGATTTCGTTGAGGATTTTCGCCTGTTGACCCGCCGCACGGCGAACACCCGCGGCGTCCGACATGATGACCAGGGCCATCCCCAAGGCCAGGAGAAAAACCGGGGAGTCCCAGCTCGTCTCATAGCCGATAGTCGTGGCCAAACAGGAAACCCACGCCGAATGGGAACTCGGCATGCCTCCTGTACCCACAAACAACCGAAAGTTGATTTTACGGTTACGGATATAGTAAATCAATACCTTGATGCCCTGGGCGATGATCCAGGCGATGGATGTCACGTAAAAAATCTTCAAACTGCCTTTTTGATTCAATGGTTTCATCCAATATACCTTTTTGTCATCATTTCAATTTGTTCGTTCGGCCATGTAACGGGCGATAGCCTTGAGGGGGTCTGCCTTCGCGTTAAAAGATTCCAGAGCTTGAACCGCCCGGCGGGTTAGCCTTTCCACTTCCCTTTTGGATTTCTCCAAGCCGATTACGGAAGGGTAAGTCATTTTACCCCGGCTTCGATCACTTCCTGCCGTCTTGCCCAATTTCTTGCTCTCGCCCGTCTCATTCAGGATGTCATCCACGATTTGAAAAGCCAGGCCCGCGGACCGCCCATATTCGGTTAGAGCTGATACTTTTCTTGGGGACGCACCCGCGAGCAACGCCGGCAATTTGACGCTGGACAACAGAAGGGCGCCGGTTTTTCTCCGGTGAATGGATAAAACTTTTGAAAGACTTGGTTTCTTTCGCTCGGAAAGAACATCATCAACCTGTCCCCCGACCATTCCCTGATAACCCGCGTAATGAGCTAATTCGTTCACCACCCGGGGTACATTTTTTCGGTTTTGTGCCGAATAAACCGAAGGGTTTGACACCCACTCAAAGGCAAGTGTCTGAAGTCCATCGCCCGCCAAAATGGCCATGGCATCGCCAAAAACCTTGTGGTTGGTCCTTCGGCCCCTGCGGTAATCATCGTCGTCCAAAGAGGGCAAATCGTCGTGAATCAGGCTATAGGTGTGGATGAGTTCCAGGGAACAGGCTATTCGAAGAGCGGCCCTTTGGGGAAGACCAACCGCATCAGCCGCGGCCAAACAAAGAATTGGGCGAAGCCTCTTTCCCCCAGCGAAGACGCTGTATTTCATGCTTTCCCAAAGTGCTGAAGGACAATCCCCAGGATTTCGAAAAACCTCCCGAAGGGCCTCGTCAACAATTCGTCTTTTCTTTTCTAGGTAGATTTTGAGATTGAAAGGCATTTGGTCAGCCCTTGGAGTCGTCATCTTTGGATTTGGCGGAGGCGTTTTTCAGAAGTTGCTTGACCTTTTTCTCAATCTCATTCAGACGCTGGTTACATTCCTTGGTCAACTTCATTCCATCCTCAAATAGCTTTAGGGAATCCTCAAGTTTGAGGTCGCCGGATTCCATTTGCTCAACAATTTTTTCCAATTTGGATAACGAGTCTTCAAAGGACGACTGGGTTGCCATAAACACTCCTGGCGCATTTCTTTTCCCGTATTTTATTCATTTTTATCGATGGTTGAAACAACTTCCGACTCAAATTTTCCTTTTTGTAATTGAACGGTTACGTGATCCCCCTTTTTCACCTCATTGGAGGACCGCAATATCTTTCCGTTCCTAGAGTTAGTCACGATGGCATAACCCCTTTTCAAGGGGCCGTGCGGATGATAAGCCTGTAATTGGGCCTGAAGACCCTTGAGTTTTTCCTGAAAAGGCTTGATCACCTGGAGGGGTGTGGTTCGGGAAAGGAAATCCCCCATGCGCTGGACTTGCTGTTGCTTTTCCTCCAAAAGGTTTTGAAGGGCATCTTTCAATTCTTCCGTGCGGTAATCCAAATCTTGCCTTGCCTGATCTAACAACAAATCCGGACGGCGGTCTCGAAGGATAGTGAACAGCTCTTTCAAATCCCGCTTTTTTCCGTCCAAAAGGTTTTCCAGGGCTTCCTTGAGGCGGTGTTGTAATTGATCAAGTCTATCCCCTGTCTCGTCAATTCCCGGGGCGATATGAGCCGCGGCGGCGGTCGGGGTTGGCTCCCTGCGATCGGCAACAAAGTCACAAAGGGTAAAATCCACCTCGTGGCCTACCGCGCAAATAGTAGGGATGGAACAATCGGCTAGCGCCCGAACCACGCCCTCATCATTGAAAGAAGCCAGATCCTCCAGGCTTCCACCCCCTCGGGTCAGGACCAGCACATCGTGTTCACCCCGCTTGGAAACCTCATCAACCGCACTGATAATTTCGGAAGGCGACTCGGCCCCCTGAACCTTGACAGGAAACAATTCCACCTCATCGATTCCCACCCGGGTTTCAAGTATCTTCATGAAATCCTGGATGGCGGCCCCGATTGGAGAGGTGATCAGGGCAATCTTATGGGGATGTTCGGGAACTGGCTTTTTCCGTTCATCCGAAAAAAGTCCTTCTTCCAACAATTTCTTTTTGAGCTGTTCAAAAGCGACTTGGAGGGCGCCAACACCCTTTGGCTCCAGGGCTCTGACATTTAACTGAAATTTTCCATCCCGCTCATAGAGGGTAAGGGAACCCCCGGCGATCACCTTCATGCCGATTTCGGGTTTAAAGGTAAGTCCGATGTTGCTTCCCTTAAAGAACGCGCAAGGCAGGGAGCCCCTTTCATCCTTTAGTTTGAAATACATATGTCCCGAAACAGCCTTGGTAAACTCGCTTATTTCCCCTTCCACAAGGGCATAGGAAAATTTGGCTTCTAGGAGTGCCCGGGCCGTTTGAAGGATTTCGGAAACGGAAAATATTTTTGGAGATTCCTGGGTCACAATAATCCCTTTTTAATTTTTGAAATACGACTGTGTAGGGCGTGTCTTAGACCCACCCTTACGAAACAAATATTACTCATGGGCAAGGCATGCCTTGCCCCTACACCGGCTACTCCGCAATGACCTCTTAAATATTCTTCACCCTTACGCTTTTCAACAATCTCCCCGCCAACCTGGCGTCAAACCCCGCGATCCCCTTTACGGCTACCGCCGTTCCGGTCGCGCAGGCCAATTTGGCACAAACCTCAAAACTCTCATGGGTTTGAAGGCCTTTTAAATACCCCGCCAGGAAAGCATCCCCCGCCCCTACCACAAAAGCGTTTCGAACCTTCTCTTTCGACCGAACCCGACAGGCCTTGTTTCCATTCCAAAGGATTGCTCCCTCGGATCCATGGGTAACCGCCCCATGTAAAAAACCTAATTTAATCAACTGGGGAAGAAAACGGGCAACCTGGTCCAAGTTCGTGAATTTAACCTTGAGGGCTTCCGAAATTTCAAAAAGGTTCACCTTGAAAAACCACGGCTTGGCCTCAAGCGCCTCCGGCAAGGACTTTCCAGAGGTATCGACCACCGTCTTGACCCCTTTTCGTCCAAAGGCGTGAATCCAGGATGCATAAAGGCCGCGATTCATGCCTTGAGGCAGGCGGCCCGTCATTACCAGAAAATCACCTTTTTTCAACACCTTGTACATCCGGGGAAAAGAAACCAAATCAAGCTCAAAACCTGGATGGTTATACTTTTGGGCCTGTTTTTTTTTTTGAATGACCACGTTGAACCGGACGGACGACTTTCCACCCAAAAACTGCGCGCTTAACCCCTCCCTTTTCAGGAGCGAACGAAACAGAACGTGGGTTGGATGTGTTTCACCCCCGGTTCCAAGCCAGGTTGCGGACCTAACCCCAAGCTTTTTTAAAAATCTTGAGACGTTCAGGCCTTTCCCGCCAGCTTCGACTTCCGCTTCCAGAACCTCCCCAATTTTTCCCTTCCAGGGCTCCCGCAGGGTAAGTGAAACGTCCAACGCCGGATTCAGGGTAACCAGGTGGATCATTTTAATTCCGCCAATTGCTCCTCGGCTTTTTTCGCCACTGCCGGATATTCAGTTTGTATAACCGCCTTTTGAAATTCCAACCGCGCTTGGTTCATTTGACCACCCTCCTTGAGCAAATTACCAAGCGCGAGGTGGGGAAACCCGAGATTGGGTTTCATGGTAATCGCCAGCCGGTATAAATCCGCAGCCGCGGCCTTATCCCCCTGTTTTTCCAGAATTTGTCCCAGGTAATAGGTGGCCTCCGCCTGAATTTTTGGGTCTTCCTGGGATTTCACGAAAGATTCCTTCGCCTTTAAATAATGCCGCTGGTGGAAATAAACCAGACCGATCCCAAATATGGCGTCCCCCCGATTGGGGGAATATTTCAAGGATTCCTGAAAAAATTTCAGCGCCATTTCCTCTTCGTTCGTCTCAATCGCGATTTTCCCCAGGTTGTATAATGCCCCGGCGTGATTCGGATTTTTTTCCAGGGCCTTTTCCAAAAGCACCTGAGCCTTGGACCATTGGGATTGTTTCAAACAAGCCACGCCTTGGTAATAGTAGGCGTCCGCGTCGTCGAGATTAAGATCCAGACCTCTTTGGTAATTTTTCATCGCCTCGGGGTTATTTCCTCTTTTTAGCTCGAGATTTCCCAAATTAAAATAGGTCTCGGGAATTTGGGGATCCATCGACAAGCTTTGCCTGAGTTTCTTTTCCGCCTCAAGTAAACGATCCGCGTCCAGGTCCATCGCCGCGCTGTTGGTGATGGCCTCCGGAAAATTGGGTTTCAGTTTGAGCGCCTTTTGCAAATACAGTTCCGCCTGGGCCTTTTGACCCAATCCATAATGAGCCCGGCTCAGGTTGTAATAAAATTCCGGCCTTTTTGGAAATTGTCCTAGGCCCTTTTCCCAAAACTGGATCGCCTGTTCAAATTGGTTCAATTTATAGGCGCAAGATCCCAGCGCCAGGAAAGAATTAAAGGAAGGGGAAACCGTCGTTAGCTGGTCGAAGTAATCCCGGGCAATCAGGTAACGGCCGGCCAAAAATGCCGCGTGGCCCGTTTCCTCGAGAAAATGAACATTCCTCGGGGATAATTCCTGGGCTCTTTTTACCGCCTGAAAGGCCTTTTCATTTTGGTTCATTTTTAAAAAAACCGAGGACAAATCCTCCCATGAGGAAGGGCGGGTTTTCCACCTGTCCGTTTCCTGCTGCGCGAGGGCCAACGCCTCATCCAGATTCCCCATGCTGAGGGAATGCTGGATTTGGGTTTTATATCCCTCTGTGTCATTCGGTTCGCTTTCAGGGGCGGAAAAGGTTGGCGAAACCACCGTTTCGGCTCCATTTACCGGGGCTGTCCCTCCTTTTTCCCTCAATTGCTCAATTCTCACCATGAGGGAGGCGTCGGTTTGCCCCATGGTCTTGGCTCTTTCATAACTTTCCAGAGCTTCCTTTGTTTTTCCCTGCGCCATTTCCAAATCACCTTCCAACCTTGCCCATCGGGAGGATTGTGGTTCCAAAACCTGTCCCTGTCGGATCATGGAAAAGGACTTATCAAAGTTTTTTTCCTCCTCAAATAAAATGGCCAACCCGTAATATGGCTCGACATACTGGGGGTCCATTCCCCTGGCGGTTTCCCAGGCCTGACGGGATTTCTCATGGTCGCCCGATCTGTAATAAGCCACGCCCCAGTTGTATTGAAAAACAGGGCTTTGCCTCGCCTCATTCCAGTCCCCGACATTTTCATACAAGGTCAGGGCTTCCTGGAATTTTCCCTGCCTCAATTTCAAATCCCCCATGTTCCACTGCGCCGGTTTCAATTCAGGATTAAAGAGGAGGGCCTTTTGAAACGCCTTTTCCGCTTCCCGGTAATGGGCCAGTCCAAGCTGGGCCCGCCCCAAATTATTCAAATACCCCGTATTGTTGGGATCCTTTTGGATCGCGTGAGCCAAAGCCATGGAAGCCTTCAAATAACTTTGATTGAAAATGTAGGCCAACCCCAAAAGATTATAGGCTTCAGGATTTTCCGGCGCCAACTGTACGGCTTTCCTGGTGTCTTCAACGGCGTTTTCATAATTACCCGAAAGAATGGAACCGACCGCCATATTGTAAAAAGCGTGGTAAAAGGCCGCGCCCCTTTCGATGGAATTTTTAAAAGCTTCATAGGCTTTTTTGTATTCCTTTTGCTTGAAATACGCGCAACCCAGGTTGTTCCAAACCTTGGGATCCTCCGGAATTTTTTGGGCCGCCCCCTCATAAAAACCCGCCGCCCTTGAATATTCATTTTGCTCGTAGGACAAAAGGCCCAGGTTGTAGGCAATTTCGCCCCGGTTGGGATCCATTTGATAGGCCTTGTTCAGGTATTGAAGGGCGGATTGAAAATCCCCGGATTTGTAGGCGGTAATTCCGAGATTGATATAGGGATCAACAAAAGTGGGGTTAATCTCAATGGCTTTTTGAAACTGGGCCTCGGCATCCCTGTACTCTCCGAAAAAATAGTAAATGTAACCCAAATCATTGAGGGAGGAGGGATCCCGGGGGCTAAACCCGGGACTCATCGTGAACTTCAAAATAACGCTGGCCAGGGTGTCCTGAAAATAAAAGGAGTGGCGGGTGTGGGCGGTATAAGGATCGGCGGTTTTCACCCTGGGAAGATTTTCGGGCGAGGAGAGGGGGCCTCCCTTGTTTGAAAACTCCGTTTTAAGTTGCGCCCAAAGGGTTTCGGGGCTAAAAAAACAAATCACCGCGGCCGCGGCTAGAAACAAAGGGAAAAAAAGGGTGGTGTAGTAGAAATTCTTTTTCAATCTTCCACCGCCCGCTGGCGGACTTTAGGATTCAATCCGGAGGTTTTGTTTTTAATGATCGCGTAAAGTTCCTGGAGTTTTTGACCGGCCAATATTTTTTGCTCTTGTTCATCCGAATCCCTGATTATTTTTTGCCAGATCTTCACGGCATCGGCGTTACGTCCCGCCTTTTGGTAGGTGTTCGCGAGGATGTTGATCATCATATAGGGGGCATCCCCCCTTTCGATTTGGGCCTCCAAAAAAGGAATGACCTTGTTGAAATCCCCGATGTTTTGGTAGGCGATGGAGGCGTACATAAGCTTTAATCGAGTATCGCCGGGGTTGGAATTAATCCCCTTTTGAAGTAATCGCTCGGCCTCGTTCATCCTCTTTAGGTGAAAAGCGAGGGCCGAAGCGCCCAAAGTGTAGGTCCCGATGAATTTCGGGTTTAAATCCGAGGCAAGACTGCAGTAATCATAAAGTTTGGAATACCGGTCCAGGGAATTATAGGAGTCCCCGTAATACTGGATGACCTTGATCCAAAAAGCGTGACCGACTAAAACCCGGTTTCCGGTTAAAAAAGCACTGGCCCGCAGGGTCGAGGCGACCTTTTTATCTAAACGCAGGGAATGGGAGGCTTCCACCGTTTCGGGATGAACCCAATGGGCTAAATCCCTTGAAAGGAAAGCCTGGCCCAAAAAAGCCAACCCTATGAGCCAATACCCCCATTTCAAAATTCGGTTTTCCAGGGCAAGACTGTTCATTTAAATTCCCTTTTTTCAAGGTTGACCCAGCCAATTAAAAAAACCATGAAAGAATAGGCGAAGGTATAAAGAAGGACCTCATGCCATTGGGAGGACCCTAAGACCATGGTGGGGTCATAAATTCTATCCCTTAAATTGAATATTCCGAGGTTTGGAAGCCCGTAATACACAACCTGAAGCGCGTAACGAACCAAGGGTTCCAGCTGCTTGCCCAGAAGCCATTGAATTTCACCGATACAGTGGCCAAGAAAAATGGTGAAAAAACTGTAGAGAACGACTCCCACCATGGAGGTGGCTATCATCTGGTAGGTCAGACCCAAAACGGTAAGAACCAGCATTTCCAAAAGAAGAAAAATAACGCAGTCATAAAAAAGGATTGGTACAACTCCTCCCCCCGCCAAAATGACCAACCCCACCACAACCCCGCCCATCCCAAGGACCACCAGGCTTATGATCAGGAAAAAGCCGATAATTCTTCCAAGTAGATATTCCCCGCGGGTAACCGGTTTCGAAAGGTGTAAAAAAATGGCTTTTTGGTCCATTTCCGTATTGTAGGTGACCGCTAGACTGAGGATAAGGACCATCAAGCCGGAAACTTCCATTCCCACCAACCCAAGATCCATAAAAATATTTAATATATCGCCGTAACTTAAAAGCGAGAGAAGAAAAGCCAGCCCGCAAAGCACAATGACGCTCACCAACCAGACAAACAGCATTTTGCTCCGAATAAGTTCCCGGAAGGTGAAAAGGGAAACGACAAAAATCCTTCTCATTTTTCGTTCCTCCCCGACTCCATCAGGTAATTTTGCGCTCCAATGGTTTTCAGGAAATAAGCCTCCACAATGGAGGAAAGCGGTCTGACAGAATTAACCTTGGCCTTTCGGGAAGTCAAAAGGGCCAGGGTTTCCGTTAGAACCAATCCAGCGATTTGAATTCCTCCATTGCCGGCCACGGAGGCCTTAAAGGGCAGGCCCGAAAGCTTGGATGCCTCTGATTTGTCCAGATCCAGCCAGTAATCAACCGGAACAGAAGCCTCGAGGATCTTTTTCATGGGGGCGACATCCTTTAGAACACCTTCGTGTAATATTCCAACCCTGTCACAAATTCGTTCGACCTCGTCCAAAATATGAGTATTCAAAAAAAGCGTGGTTCCGCCTTTTTTAAGGTCCAGAAAAATATCCCTCATTTCCTTGTAACCAACAGGGTCCAGGCCGCTCATGGGTTCATCGCAAACAAGGAGTTTTGGTTTTCCTATCAGGGCCTGGCCAATTCCGATTCGTTGCATCATCCCCTTCGAATAACCGGAAACCCTTTGACCGGCGGTTTTGGCCATTCGAACCATTTCCAAGACCTCATCCACACGGTGTCTGAGTGTTTTGCCCCTGAGGCCGTGTAATTCGCCAAAGTATTCCAGCAATTCCCTGCCGGTATGTTGTTTAGAAAAATAGGGCAGTTCAGGCAAATAACCGATATGGGACCTGATGGAACGGTTGAAAATATTTCCGCCCAAAACCGACATTTCGCCGGCAGTGGGTTTTAATAAACCAAGAATCAACTTGATCACAGTTGTCTTGCCTGCCCCATTCAGGCCCATAAGCCCGAAAGCCTCATTTTCGTAAACATCCAAATGAAGATTTTTTAGGGCCTGGGTAACCGTCGGGGTGAACCAAAAACCCGTTTTGTACGTTTTTGAAAGTCCACGAATCCGGATGGCGAGGGGAAGATCGGGTTGCTCTGTTTTCAATTTCCCACCTCGACGTAGCTTTCAAGTCGTTCAAACAAAGCCAAGGCCGCCTGAATAGCGAGAGCGCTGGTTTTGGGATTTTCCTTGGAAGGCCGATTTTGAGTGACCGCGGTCAATTCCCCAAAATCACCTGAAACTTGGATTTCATGGCGGTTAAATTTGGCTTTTGGATCGGCAACAATTCCCACCTTTAAATTACCTGGCTTGCCTGAGGCAAGCGCCAGGGTTGCGGCGACATTAACGTTTGCCGGAAACCGCCGGACGGCCTCGCTAACCCCGCCCCTATAAA
>JAHFCG010000209.1 GCA_023249615.1 candidate division FCPU426 bacterium
CGCGGTATTCGACTGGGTGTTTGTGGGGGTTGGGGTTCGTGTATTGGTGGGTGTTCTTGTTGGTGTGACAGTCGCGGTATTTGTTTCGGTATTGGTAAGGGTAAAGGTGTTCGTTACCGTCAAGGTCGGGGTATTGGTAAAGGTAAGCGTTGGGGTGTTAGTGGGAGTAAGGGTTGGGGTATTGGTTGGGGTTTTAGTGGGCGTTAGGGTGGGTGTATCGGTAGCCGTATTGGTGATGGGGGGGGTATTGGTCGGGGTGGCCGTAAAGGTTGGCGTGGGGGTTTGGGTCGGTGAATTGGTCGGGGTAACCGTTGGTGTGTTGGTCGCGGTTCGGGTGGGGGTAGGCGTAGCGGTGTTGGTAAAGGTGTTGGTGGGAGTTGGGGTGAAGGTCGGGGTGGGTGTGTTGGTGGGGGTATTCGTGGGCGTTCGGGTCGGTGTATTCGTTGGGGTATTAGTGGGTGTAATGGTGGGGGTTGGAGTGGCGGTGCGGGAAGGGGTATTAGTCGGGGTATTGGTGGGAGTCACGCAACAGGAAGGCTTATCCAGCCAATTCGCGATCTGGGGCCAAAAGGTATCCGTAATGGCCTTCGCGGCGGCGTTCCCCTCGTAATTGGTAAAGAGGAACAACGACATGTCCCACTCCATGAAAAGACTTCCCCGTTGGCAAATAGGCGCGGTTACGGAACCACCCAGTTGGGAACCCACCCAGCCCTGGGCGATGGATCGGTCCACGTTGAAATTATTCCAGCCGGCGGCCGTATGCACGAAACTGGTTCCATTTAATTGGGCGATGGGAATTCCCCCGACAAATTCCCCGAAAAACTGCGCCGTCCCCGGCAGGGTGGAGGCATAGGTTGCCCCGCCGGCCGTTGAATCGCTCCCGTTGGCGCTGACACAGGTGGTAAAACCGGCGCCAACGGCATTGATACTGGATAAAAACGGATAGAGGCCCTCCGTCCGGTTGACGAAACCGGCGTTTTCACCCATTAAATAAAGTCGTCCGCAATTATTGAGATAGCTCACGGATTTGGACTGCCATTGAGCGGTAAAGTAATCAAAGGAAGCGGGGTTGCCCGTGCCGCAGCCGCTTTGCACATTATTAAACCTGGCGTCCCAAACCTGATCATAACCCGCCCAGGAATCCCCCGTTGGATTATAGGCGCCCCCCCCCACATCAATCAGGGTCACTGTATTTCCGGCATTCCGCAGGATGGTGACGCCCTTGAGGAGGGCCGAACTAAAGGCGTCGTTACTGCTGTAGTAATAAAGAATGTTGAAGGGACCAGCGGCTTTCGAGGCGGAAGGCATGAAGACGATCAGGAAAAAACAAACAATAAAAAAAACGTTTTTAACCCAAGCGGGGTTCCGGTTTTTTGATTGAGGACTCATTTAAATTCTTTCACGATAAACTTATCGGTCATTTTTTAAAAATTTAAAGCGGACACGAATTTCAAAAACCTTTCAGGGGTGAAAACCGGCCAGGAGACACGGAGGGAACAATTTCGGCTGTCCCAAATTCCCTTAAGATTTATGCAAAATCCAAGCCAATGGATTTCCCTTATTATTCAATAAAATCGGAAATGGGATAACCTCCCTTTCCTCCCGAAAGTAAGACATTTAGCGATTTTTGTTTAAAAAAACCGGGAAAAACATTGGTTCTTTTTAACCGGTTAAATTTTTCAAGCCTTTGGATTGAAACCGTTATGGCTTTCCGGAACCTAATTTTCAACCTTTTGGATAAATTGAATGGTTTGTTCTTTTTGAGGAAAGGCTCAAAAAATGATTAAGCCGATTCACGCACGATGAGTTCCGGTTCCAGAAGAATATGCTTTTCCTTCGCGAGTTTTCCGTCAATGGAGTCCATCGCGATGTCAAAAGCCGCCGAGGCGATCTCGCCGAAGGATTGACGGACGGTGGAAAGGCCCGGTGTCACCAGGCGGGCGGCCAAAATATCATCAAACCCAACCAGGGAAAGTTTTTTCGGGATCGAAATTCCCCTCTGCCTGGCCTCTTCCATTACTCCCATCGCCACGATGTCCCCCGCGGCGCAAAAAATCGCGTCCAGATCGGGGTCTTTTTTTAAAAGCTGTTTCAAACATTCCCCTCCCTCGGTGGAATCATAGTTCTCGATGGTCGCCACCAGGTCCCGGTCAAATTTCAACTTATTATCCACGAGGGCTTTTTGGTACCCCTGAAGGCGCTCCTCCGTAACAGGGTTTTCCTCGTAAATGGGGTCCTGTTTGCTGATGCCCACGATCATCCCAATTTTCCCTCTTCCCTTTTGGGCAAGGTGACTCGTTGCCAGGTAGGCCCCCTTGATGTTATCGACCCGGACTGAATGCGCCCCTGTCGTTTTGGTCTCGATTAAGACCATGGGGATGTTTTTTTCCTGGTATTCGGAAACGATTTTTCGGCTGGGAGTCTGGTCCAGCAAAACCACGGCATCCGCCTTGTGCCCGAACAAAATTTTCCTGAGGATTTCCTCCCTCGCGGCGATCTCGTTTCGGGTGGAGTAGGGCTGGATCCCGTTCAAATATCTTTTGGTTTCATAGGTTCTTTTCTCAAAACCATCCAGAATGCTGGCGATGAAGGTTGAACCAAACCGCGGGACGACAAACGCGATGCTTTCGGTTTTTCCCTTGGCCAGTTTCCGGGCCGACTCATTCGGGTAATAATTGAGTTCCTTGACAATTTTGAGGACCCTTTGCCGGGTGGCTTCCGTGATGCGCTTGTCATTATTGATGACCATGGAAACGGTCGCCTTGGTGACTCCCGCCCTCGTTGCGATATCCTGCATCGTGACGTGTTTCATGGATTCGGCGACGCTCCCTGAATTCGTAGTTGGCATTTATTATCTCCTAACCGATTACTGAAAAATATAAAAATCCCGGGCCTCATATTAATGCAATAAAGCGATTTTGGTGAATTGCCTCGTGACCCCTCCATAGGGGTCCGAAACACTGATAACCGCCAGGTACAAACCACTGGCAATTGATTGACCCGCGAGGTCCCAAACCGCCCGCCCCGTTCCCGCGGGTCCGGCGAGAATGGCCACCAATTCACCCGAAACCGCGTAAACCTGGATATCAAGCGTCAAAGGGAGGGCGCTTGCCGCGTTGAACAGGATGACGGAGGATCCGGAACCCACCGTCATCGGATTGGGATAAACCAGGACGACCCCATTGGGAACGCTTAAATCGCCGTGAATAACCGTAATTTGTTTGGTAACCGTCGCGCCGGCCCCCACCCCGTCAAAACTTCTAACCTCAACGTAATAATTTCCGCTGGAAACAATGGTGCCATTCGAGTTTCTGCCGTCCCAGGTTAAAACGGTCCCGTCTCCCAGAGTGAAATTGACCAGCGCATTCGTGGATCCGGCCTGGTAACTCGGCGCGATGGTGGTGGAGGACAATGTCAAATTGTTGGTAATGGTGACGGAGTCGGTATAGGCATGACCCAGGATCTTGATCACCTCACCGACCTCGTTGAAGATCCTGACGGTCACCTCGGCCAGGTGGCGGTTAACAAGAATTTCCCTGGTAACGCTTGTAACCGAACCAAGGGAATCCACGGTGTCCACTTTCAGATAATATTTTCCGTTGGATACGGGAGTCCCGTCACTTTTGAATCCATCCCAACTTCCAATGACCGCCCCCTCAAAAATAATGGAAGCCTTATCGTTTATTT
>JAHFCG010000091.1 GCA_023249615.1 candidate division FCPU426 bacterium
TTCTATATCCTGACCCGTACCAGCGGGGCGCCCGTGACCCTGCCGGCTTCCCAAACCTGGTTTTTGGATACGGGCTTGTCTGATCCCACATTGGTGAACTATACCGTGACCGCCGTGGATGCGGCTGGAACGGCCCAAACTTCCCCGGCCCATTTGGGAACCCCGGCGCCGGGATCGGGAACAACCAGTTCCTCCAATATAAACCCCCCGAGCGGTTTGACGGCGCAGGCCGTCAGTTCCAGCGCCATCAGCCTGACCTGGACCCCGTCCGATGACATGGGGCGCATTATTCAAAGCTACGCCGTTTACCGGTCCACCTCCCTGCCGGTGCCCACCGCGGCGGCCCTGGTGGTGTTGACGAACCCCCTCGCGGGCCCGGTGACGGTTTTCACGGACACCACGGTGAATTCGAGCCAAATTTATTATTATGTGGTCCAGTCCATTGAGGCCGGCACCCTGACCCACAGCGGAAATTCCAACCACGCCTCGGCCACGACTCCCAAACCCAACACCCCGCCGGTGCCTGTGACCGTGGGCCAGATGGGTTTCGACGCGAACATTCTTCTCCCCTTGACCGGACAGAAACTGGGAATTTATTACGATGTGCCCAATGACGGGGTGGTTGAGATCGACATTTATAACGTGTCGGACAACCTCATCCAGACGCTGGTGCCGGGAATGACCACGGGTGGAACCAAACAAAGCGTCTTCTGGGACGGCAAGGACCGCAAGGGGAACTTTGTGGCCTCCGGGTTGTATGTCATTGAAATCCGCGCGACGGGCTTCCACCAGCTCAAGAAAGTCGCGGTGGTCAAGTGATAACAAAAAAACAAACCATCTTAGCCACCGACGGAGCGAAGCTCCCGCACCGATTAACAATGATGGGTAAAATCCGTAAAAAGGCCATCTGTGTTTATCGGTGTTCATCGGTGGCGATAACAATTTTATGGTTGGGGTTATCTGTGGTTCCTGCTTCAGCTCAGGTACTAACCAGTGGGGCGGACTTCCTCAAGATCGACAGCGGGGCCCGAAGCCAGGGCATGGGCGGCGCCTTTACCGCCGTGGCTGACAGCGTGAACGCCCTGACTTGGAACCCGGCCGGCGTGGCCCTTTTGAAAAACCCGGAAGTAGGCTACCTGCGCATGCTTTACTTCGCCGATATCGCCTATAACTTCGGCGGAATCGCGGTGCCCCTGCAGGCCGGGGAAGATACCCTTGGGCTGGGGGCCGGGGTCGTGAACCTGGGATCGAGTTTCGACAGCACCCTGGGAGTGGCTCCCGCCATTTCCACAGGTGACAACGCCTTTCTTCTTTCCATCGCCTACCGAATCAAGAACATCGCGGCCTTCGGGGTCACCGGTAAATACATCATGCGGAATATCGCGGGCTACAACGCCGCCGCTTTCGGAGGGGATGTCGGGTTTCTCGTCACCCCGGGGGATGTTGTCAGGATTGGGGTGGGCATTTTCAACGTCGGCCAACCGGTTCAGTTTGTTTCCGCCTCCGACCCGCTTCCCATGACGGGGCGCCTGGGTTTGGGCTTTCAGATTATTAATGATCCCCATAACTCCTTTATGCTTTCCATCGACAACAGCTACCAGATCGACGCCCAGGCCTATCAAGCCGCCGCCGGAGGGGAATATTGGCTGGACAAGACCCTGGCCCTTCGCGCGGGTTACACCGGCGACGCCTACCAACAGCATTGGACGGCCGGTATCGGCCTGAACGTCAAGGTGTTCCAGCTGGATTACGCCTATGCCCCCGCGGGAACCCTGGGTGACACCCACCGAATTTCGGCCACCCTGCGCTTTGGAACCGAGGAAGCCATCAGCCTTTTGGCCCCCACGGGATTTGCCGCGAAAGCCATGGACCAGTCGGCGGGGTTAAGCTGGAAACCCTCCAGTTCGCCGGATGTGGTGGGTTACAACCTTTACGTAAAAAAACCCGGCACCGCTTCTTTCGTCCATCTCACGCGGTCGCCCATTAACGATACCTCCATCAAGTTAAAACATTTACAGAACGGCCTCAATTACACCTTTGCCGTGGCCTCGGTCAGCGGGGCGGGCCGGGAAAGTTCCATGACCCAGATGTCCGTGGTTCCCGCCGGGGAGCCGGTGGTGACCGCTCCCATTCTTCAGGCTCCGACGGGGTTAAAGGCCGATGCCGCGGGTACCTCTTTATCCATCAGCTGGGACAAGGCCGCCATGCCCGATGTCGCGGGTTTTAATCTTTACCTGGCCGATGAAAAAGGGAAGCAGGGACAGAAATTGACCGCCAAGGCCATTACCGAAAACAAGGTGGTGTTGAAAAAATTAAACCCCGATAAGGTCTATCGTTTTGTGGTGACGACCGTCAGCAAGGCGGGTATGGAAAGCGTCCCCACGGGTGTGCTGGAAGCCAAACTTTCGGATTTGCAGAAGGCTCAACTGGCGTCCCTGTTGCCGCCGTCGCCCTCCCACTTGGTGGTTGAGGCGGGGGATTCCCTGGCGAATCTCCATTGGGATGTGGTCAAGGACGCGGTGGGTTACCATATTTACACCTCCGACGACGGGAAAACCTTCCGGCAATTGACGAAGGGAGGGCCGAAACTAATCCAAAAGGTGGTCCTGAAACCCCTGAAAAACGGCAAAACCTACTACTTCGGGGTTTCTTCCGTAACGGCTGATGGAAAAGAAAGCGATAAGGCCATCCAAACCGTCATCCCAACGGCCAAATAGTTTTCACCGCCACGGTCACCACGATCGCCAAGAAATCCAGAATAATTTGATTAGACCCGACAAAAGCCAAAAGGTTTTTTAAAACAACGATTTATCGATTCAATAAAGTTTGGCTGTTTTCGTTCGTGGCGGGCGTGGCGGTAAATATAATTATTTTTGTTGGGGGTTTTATGTCCGACGAATTGTCTCAAAAAAAATGCGTACCCTGCGAGGGCGGCACCCAGCCACTGGCGGAAAACGGCATCAAGGCTTATTTATTAAAGCTCTCGGGGTGGGAATACATCAATGGCGAGATCGTCAAAAGCTTCACCTTCAAGAACTACTACCAGACCATGGCTTTCGTGAACGCGGTCGCCTTCATTTCCCACCAGGAAAATCATCACCCGGATATGGAAGTCAGCTACAAGAGTTGCAAGGTCCGCTACTCCACCCATGTGATCAAGGGTTTATCCGAGAACGACTTTATCTGCGCCGCGAAAGTTGACGCTTTACTGAAAATTTAACCGCCACGTTCACCACGCTCGCCACGAACGGAAACAACGCAACACTAATCTTTTTTTCAAGAAAAAGCATTCACGTTTTGATTGATAAACCAAAATATTTAGGGTTTCCGTGGTGATCGTGGTGTTCGTAGCGGTAGAAGATGTCTTACCTAAATTTTAACCGTCACGTTCACCACGAAAATCAAAAGTATATCCATTTGTTTAAAACCAAAGAAATCCTTATGTTTAGCTGTTCGTGGCGGGCGTGGTGATCGTGGCGGTGAAAAATGGTTTTAAAAAGGTTAAAAATTTGAACAAAATGCCGATCAAAATCGTCAAAGAAAGAGGTGTTCAAAACCAACAATGAAGGGTAACCCCGTGGCTATTGAAAACATGCCCAGATTATTTGAGGAAGTGGACCCGGAAACGGATGAATTAGCCTCTCGGGTGGTCGAAGCTGCTTTTAGGGTGCACCGTACTCTTGGTCCTGGTCTTTTAGAAAATGCTTATGAGTTGTGCTTGTTTTATGAATTGAACAAGCTCGGGTTAAAGGCGCAACGTCAAGTAGATATTCCACTCACTTATGGCGAGGTCCGGTTAGACGCTGGGTTCCGATTGGATCTTTTGGTTGAGAACAGGATTATAATTGAGGTGAAGGCTGTTGATTCTTTGCTTCCGATTCACGAGGCGCAAATTCTTACCTATTTAAAACTGACAGGGAATAAGCTTGGATTTTTAATGAATTTCAATGTTCGGCTTCTGAAAAAAGGTTTGAAACGAGTTGTTCTTTCCTAGACTTGCCCATTCAAAGGTTTTGTAGTTTGGAGATGCAGTAAACACAAATGGTTCGTTGTTTGAATTTCGTGGCGTTCGTGGTGCGCGTGGCGGTGAAAAATTTCTTTCGAGGTGTTCGATGAGTATACCGACTTCTCCTGATGATTTATCCCTCGATGAGTTTTTAAAGAGATATCCCTGGCCCGAGGAGTGGCTCCAAAAGGGCAAGCCCATGCATTTCTTCTGGAAGTTCGATCTTCCTGTTTCAACCGTTCAACTCTGGCCTTATCTCGCCGATCTTTCCACCTTCAACCGCCGGGTAGGGCTGGGCGAGATGAAATTCACCGAGAAAAACGGCCGACTTCAGGGTTTCGCCGTGAATGTCGGCAAGAAAATGTACTGGGAAGAGGTTCCTTGGGAATGGGAATACGGCAGGGAATTCAGCCACGCCCGGGTTTACAGTTCCGGGCTTCCCTATTACATGAGAGCCAGGTATCTCTTTGACGAAACCAAACCGGGGCATTGCCGTTTGACGGTTTACCTGTCCTGGATTCCCCGGGGGCCGGTTTCCCGGCTTTTAATCAATATCGGGTTGAAACAGATTAAAACGGGTTATTACAAGGCTTTGAAGGAAATCGTTGAGGCGATTCAGAAGCAGACGGTCCCACCTTCTAACGCCCCTTCCGTGAAGCTAACTGACGCGGTGAAGGACCGCCTTAAAACCATTCGGCAAAGACTGGGAGAGGGCGGGGTTCAAGCAGCTTTGGCGGATAAGATGATCCGATTTGTGGAAACCGCCTCGGATGACGCTATTTACCGAATTCGCGTGAAGCCTTTGTCCCGGGATTGGAATGTCCGGGAAAAGGAACTTTTGCTGGCTTTCCTTCAGGCAACCCGTCTCGGACTTTTTAATTTAACCTGGGATGTTCTTTGCCCCCATTGCAGGGGTGTGCGTAACGAAATGAAAAACCTGGGGGATTTGCCTAAAAGAGGGAATTGCGAGGTTTGCAAAATCGATTTTGACGCTACTACTTTCAACGTTTTAGAGGTGACATTCCACGTTCATCCTTCGATCAGGGCGGTCGGAAAGAAGGTCTTTTGCGCCGCCGAACCTGGAACGAAGCCACATATCAAGATGAAGAAAACCATCAACCCCAAAAATGAACTGGCCTTGAAAACCCTTCTAAGCCTGGGGCGTTATCGTTTAAGGGTCGAGGGCATGGAAGTTTATAACCTGTTGGACATCAGCGATGATTACACCCAAGACCAGGTTTTATGGCAGGATTCACATTCCCAACAGAATTTTAACAGCGCTCATTTCCCCACGGTTGTTTTAAAGAACACCGCGCCTGAAGCGAAAACCTTTGTTTTAGAAGAAAATAGTACCGACCAGGACACCTTACGGCCCGTAGACCTCTTTTCCTTTCAGGGCTTCCGTGATCTTTTCTCGCACGAAGCCCTTTCCTCGGATATCAAACTGGAAGTAGGGGTTCAAACGATCCTATTTACGGATCTGGTTGGCTCGACTAAGTTTTATGAGGTGGAGGGGGACACGGTCGCTTTCGCCGAGGTGCGGAACCATTTCCTGAAGGCTTATGACGTGGTGAAAAAATACGATGGGGCGGTGGTGAAAACGATCGGGGACGCGGTTATGGCGGCATTCGCCAATTCCCTGGACGCGATGAAGGCGGCGGTGGAATTGCAGAAATACTTCAACGGAACCAATCCCGAAACCCGCCTGCGTTTACGGGTGACCTTGAACAGCGGGTCCTGCCTGGCGGTCAATTTAAACTCCAACATCGATTATTTCGGGAACACGGTCAATTTAAGCGCCAAGATTCAATCTACTTCCAACGCGGGGCAGATTGGGTTTACCGAAAGCGTGGCCAATGACGCGGAAGTGAGGAAGTACCTTCAGGAAAGTAAATTGCCGGTGGAGAAGCTGGATTTTGAGATGAAATGGGCCAAAAAGACGATCCCTGTTTATCGGGTTGAAGTGAAGTAGACCCCGGAGTGGACAAATCGGTAATATGATTTACAATTTGTCCATTTCCCTCTATAGTGATTCTCATGATCCAGCGCATCCTAACTGACACCGTCCGCCGGGCGGCCCGTAAATTTCCGGTTGTGGCGATTCTTGGCCCCCGTCAGTCGGGTAAGACAACCCTGGTTCAAACTCTTTTTCCGTTGAAACCTTACGTCTCATTAGAAGATCCGGATACGAGGGCGTTTGCGCAATCCGATCCACGAGGGTTCCTGGCTGGTTATGGAAAAGGGGCGGTTTTGGATGAAGTCCAACGGGTTCCTGAACTTTTTTCCTATCTCCAGGGAGTGGTGGATCGCGCTAAAAAACCGGGTTTATTTATATTGACCGGTTCCCAAAATTTTCTCCTGATGCAGCACCTTTCTCAAAGCTTGGCCGGCCGGGTAAGTCTTTTGACCCTTTTGCCGTTCAGTATGGAGGAATTTCAGAGGGGAAGGGTGAAGGCTCCGAACGCCGACCAGTCGATTTTCAAAGGTTTTTACCCCGCGATCTATGACCGGAAAATCCCGCCGCAAGATTGGTATCCTTCTTACATACAGACATATTTGGAACGGGATGTAAGGCAAATAAAAAACGTGGATAATCTCGCGGTTTTCCAGAAGTTCCTGAAACTTTGCGCGGCCAGGACCGGGCAGTTGTTAAATCTTTCTTCCCTCGCGATTGAGTGTGGTATCACCCATAACACCGCCAGGTCCTGGATAGGGATTCTGGAAGCCAGTTACCTGGTTCATTTGTTAAAGCCTTATCATGAAAATTTCAATAAAAGAGTGGTTAAAACGCCCAAACTTTATTTTTACGATACGGGTCTGGCCTGTTCACTTTTGGAAATTGAACGGGAAAAGCAAATAACGACTCACCCCTTGCGGGGAAGCCTTTTTGAAACTTTGGTGGTTTCAGAGATGGTGAAGGCCCGGTTAAACCGGGGAAGACCGAAGAATTTGTATTTTTGGCGGGATAAAACGGGGCACGAGGTGGATGTTCTGGGGATTGAAGGTGGAAATATCAATGCGGTGGAAATTAAGTCAGGGTTGACTGTTACCGAGGAAGCTTTTGCGGGATTGGATTACTGGGGAAGGATTTCCCGAAAACCGGGGAAGCGTCGATTGGTTTATGGGGGGCGAGAAAAACAGGAAAGGAAAAAGGCCATGTTAGTGGGTTGGGAAACAGCGTTTCTCCTACCTTAAAGAGGCCTTTACCTAAGAGTGCCTTTGAACAGCGGGTCGTGCCTGGCGGTCAATTTAAACTCCAACATCGATTATTTCGGGAACACGGTCAATTTAAGCGCCAAGATCCAATCCACTTCCAACGCGGGGCAGATTGGGTTTACCGAAAGCGTGGCCAATGACGCGGAAGTGAGGAAGTACCTTCAGGAAAGTAAATTGCCGGTGGAGAAGCTGGATTTTGAGATGAAATGGGCCAAAAAGACGATCCCTGTTTATCGGGTTGAAGTGAAGTAGCTTTAAGAGCCTCTAACAAAAATCAAAAACAATTTGAACCACCAAGGTCACCAAGGAAGATAAAAAAACTGGATTTATCGGATTTTAATAATTTTTGCCTTTCGCTTTTCTTGGTGTACTCGTTTGCCCTCGGCCAAAGGCTGACGGGTGGTGTCCTTGGTGGTGAAATAGGTTTTTGTTAGGGGTTCTAAGTCTTGACAATGTGGTCACATGTGGTCATGATGAGGTCATGAAACACCAACCTAAAGACAAAGTTAAAATCGCGGAATTTAAGGCTCATTTAAGCCAATACCTTCGAAATGTCCGGGCCGGGCATCCGCTAACGTTGATGGACAGGGAAACCCCGATTGCCCGAGTTTTGCCTTTCACCAATGAAAAAGAAAAGTTGGTCATTCGCCACGCTACCCTTCGGCCTGATCAGGTTCATTTCCCGCCCCGCGTAAAAAAGAAAATAGATATCCTTAAATATTTGGCCGAAGAGCGGCAAAGCTACCGATGAATGTTTACCTGGATTCTTCGGTTCTACTTCGCGTCCTTTTGGATCAGCCGATGCTGCTAAAAAAGTATTTGAGTTATGAGCAAAAAGTCGGCAGTGAATTGCTTGAGGTTGAGTGCTTGAGAACTTTGGACAGGATGCGGGTTACGGGGGAATTGTCTGATGATCAATGCGGGTTATTCAAAAACGCACTCTTTGAAATTTTGGAAACCATGGAAATAATCCCCCCGAACAGGGCTATACTTCGAAGAGCTTCAGGTCCATTTCCGGTACCTATTGGAACTCTGGACGCGATCCATCTTTCAACCGCTTTGGCCTGGAGGGACGATCAAGGCCAGGAATTGGTAGTTGCCACCCATGACAAAGGCTTTGGTAAAGCCGCCCGGGCTTTAGGCCTCAAAGCAGAAGGTTTTTAAGAAACTATAAAGAGGAATGTCCTTGAAATCGGGGGAGGTCCAGCCTGACCCCTTTTTATTTTTTTTTACTTTATTAACTCCAATATCGATTATTTCGGGAACACGGTCAATTTAAGCGCCAAAATCCAGTCCACTTCCAACGCGGGACAGATCGGTTTTACCGAAAGCGTGGCGAATGATCCGGAAGTGAAGAAGTACCTTCAGGAGAACAAACTTCGGGTGGAGAGGCTGGATTTCGAGATGAAATGGGCGAAAAAAACCATAACGGTTTACCGAGCAGAGGTAAAATAAAATCAACTATTTAGTTGAGAAAAGGGTTTTATGAAAAACGTTCATTTTCTCCGCTGCCTGATTTTGGCCGTAATCGGATTTTTTCTTAGCGATTCAACCAAGGCTTATCAATTCAATACCAAGGAAAATTTTGATAACTATTTCAACAACCTGCACGCCGTTAGGGACAAACACTTTGAGATTCATAAAAACCGTAATATTTTGTTCGCTGATTTTTTGAATCAAACATCGACACCCGGGGCTGAGGCTTATCTTCAACTTACCAAAGCGCTCGAGAACATGAAGAACCACGCGGACCTTTATGCCGCGAAACTTGCCGAATTAGGAATCATCAGGCTTCAAATGAATTTGATTTTTGGAAAAACAGGGGAAGTCCGGTCGGATGACAAGGATAATTGGAAGGCATTTCAAAAACTGGATATCGAACTCAAAAAGGGGGCAAAGGAACTGTACGCGGAAGGAGATTTTTTTTATTCGGCTGACAACAATTTCGTCGATCTTTCCAACAAATACGGTTTAAAAACGATGGTTACCAAAAATCTCCAGGAACAAATTCGGTCAAATTTGGAAAAACTTGACGCCGCGCTGGCCGAAGCGCGGAAAAAAATACCCGAGGCCCAGGAGGCTGTCAAAAAATTCGCGGGGACGAAAGAAGCGGTTGAAAAACAAAAAGCGCTGGACGCGATGGTTCTTTTGTTGGGGGATATTGAAAAGAAGAGGCAGGAGATTGCCGTTGGAGTGGATCTGTTCAACCAAAAAGTTGTTAAGATCGAGAAACTTTATGAGGGCCCGGGAATGAAAAAAATAACTATTTTTGAGGAAATTAAAGCCAAAGCCAATGAAATCAATGATTTGACCCATAAGTTCAATGATCAGGCAAATAAGTTAAGATAAATAAAATCTACCTTTTCTTTTTCCCGCCGGAAGAACGGGCCTTCAGGACCTCCAACACTATCGGCATCAGGGAAACCACGATAATGGCCAAAATGACATAGTGGAAGTTTTTCTGGATCATCGGCATGCCCCCAAAGAAATAACCCGCCCAAATGAAGATGGTCGTCCAGGAAACCACCCCGATCAGGTTCAAGGTTACGAATTTGGGGTAGGTCATTTTACCGATGCCAGCCACGAAGGGAGCGAAGGTGCGGATGATGGGGGCGAACTGGGCGATGATCAGAGTCAAAATCCCGTGTTTTTCATAGAAATTATGGGTCTGGTCCATGTATTTCTTGTTCACAAGTTTTCCGAAAATCTTGGGGCCGAAGAATCTTCCGATCCAATAATTGCAGTTGTCCCCCAGCAGGGCCGCGCTGGTCAAAAGCAAATAACAAATAACGACATTCAGGGGAGAATCGGGTCTGGCGGACAGGGCTCCCACGGCAAATAAAAGGGAATCGCCCGGGAGGACCGGCGTGATGACCAAACCCGTCTCGCAGAAAATGATGGCGAAAAGGATGAAATAGGTCAGGGTTCCATAAGATTGGATGAGGTAATCCAGGTGTTTATCGAGATGAAGAAAGAAATCGATGGCCTGTTTTAGGAAGTCCATAAAACCCCTTTAAATATATTATTTGGAAGCGAACTCATATTATCACGGAAAACGGCTTTTCACCGCCACGACGCCACGTTCGCCACGAAAATCAAACAAAAAACAGTCGCTTGGTTAAACCTTTTGAATCAAAAGCAGGGTTTCACCGCCACGATGCCACGTTAGTCAAGAAAATCAAGGAACCAACCGCAATTGGTTAAACATTTGTTATCGGGCAAAAGATTTTCCGACGAAATGCGTTTTCACCGCCACGACGCCACGATCACCACGAAAGACTAACCACAAAGAATTCTTTGGTTTTTAAACAAAAGGATAGGTTTTGGGTTTTCGTGGCGAACGTGGTGGTCGTGGCGGTGAAATCAGACTTTAGGGGATGTTGTGTCTTCTGGTTTGGGTTGTTCACCGGGCGGCGGGGGAGCGGCCTCCACGGGTGTTTCCGGAAGCCAGGAAACCGAAACCTCCGGTATGGGATCGGTGGTATCCCCGGAACCTTCCGGAGGGGGAGCAGTCCCGTCCGTGCTTCCCGGTGCGGGTTTCGGGCGGGGTTTGTACTGGCGCTTTCGGGGGTAAAAAAGCTTCTGGGTTTCCTCCTCAAAGGCGAAAAGGTTTCCGTACCTGGCCCAGGTGATAAAGGTCTCGAAGGTTTTCTCGTAATTTTCCGCCGGCAGGTTGAGGACAATGATTTCCTGGACGAGGGTGGCATCCAGCTTTTTCCTCGGATGTTTGATCAGCATGTCGTTGACCTGCTTGAAAAGAAGAAGTTTCAGGAGCTGTTCCTTCCAGATGTTCTGTCTTTCCTGGGAAGTGGCCTTCACAAACCGCTGGCCGTCGGGCGTCAACACCACGAGGCGTTTGGGCGTGTCGACAAAATCCATGAGTTCCGCCGCCTTGACGATTTTAAGCATCGCGCCGAATTCCTTTTCGGCTTCCGTGGCGATCCTGAACACGTCTTCCTTTCCTTCGCGGGCGTCGAGGTATTCGAGGATACCCACGATTTCGCTGGGGATGGCGTCGGGAAGTGGCTCGACCGTGGCAACGGCGTTGGGTATAAGATCCAGCTGTGGAACGTCTGGAATTTCATGGCCGGTGATGATTTCATGGAGCTGATCCACGAGCTTGGAAAATTCCGGCGACCGGTAATCCCTGGGACGTGGAAGGGGATTTTCGACGATTTTCAGGATGTGACCCGGGTGGGTGCCCAAAACCACAATTCGGTCGGACATGAAAACAACCTCGGGGATATCGTGGCTGACCATCAAAACCGACGAGGGGTTCTTGTCATGGGCGGCCCAGATGTCGATGACCTCCGCCCGGAGGGATTCCGCCGTCAAGGCATCCACGTGGCTGAAGGGCTCATCCA